>NZ_MDAW01000131.1:0-14322 GCF_002875385.1 Vibrio sp. 10N.222.52.B12
AAGCCGCGATGAACCTTTTTTATTGCTTCCATAACCCCATAAACCCAATCACAAACTATCTCGTTATTTGTTCTCTTACTCATTGGAATATTTGAATAAACTCGCAGATCATTTTCACGTTAGTTTTCTATGCAACTAAGCACACCTATTCTGAGTGTAGAATTTTTCATGTAGGAACACGAAAATGAAAGCACTATCATGCGGTTTGCTTGCCTTATCTTCTCTAGCTCTGCTTGGATGTGGTGAGGACGATAACCAAGAACAAATCCACATAACATCTCACATAAAAAGCTTGGAGTTTAACCACACGGATAACTCCGACTTGGAGGCCGTAAAACAAGCTGTCGCTGGAAAATCATTCATTGGTTTAGGAGAAGCAACGCATGGTGGTGCGCAAGGCTTTAAAGCCAAGTCGCGAATAACCAAATACCTGCATCAAGAAGGTGAAATAGATGTACTCGCCATGGAAAGTGGACTGTATGACGGCCTTCGCCTTTGGCAGAGGTTAATGGATGGAGAAGTGACCGATGTTCGAGATGCCATGCTGTACTCCTTCATGTTCTTGTACGCTGAAACCCCTGAGATTTACCCACTCTATGAATACGTAGAACAGCAAGCGTTTACCGACACACCACTGTATTTGGTTGCTTTTGATGGTAGACATAGTAGCGATCCAGCTTGTAGCCTCATGCTGCCGGAGATGCAAACCTTCGTCGAAAAATATCAACTCATCAACCTTGATTGGCAAAGTTTTATCGCCAATGGCGAAGCCATGATGTGCCCTTGGTATTTCGATAAGCCAGATAACAGCGCACAACAAGCCTTTATCAACCAACTGGCTTCACTCAACTCCGTAATGTCTCAAATGAAAGCCGAACAATACCTTCCTCCACTCACAGAGCGCCAAGATTTTCGTGAGTATGCGACTTTTTGGTTACAGATAGTCAAAAGCATGCAAGCCCACGTTCAAAGCCGTTGGTTTGACACCTACAATCCAGATGAGATCATACAAGCGGACAACTTGCGCTGGTTACAAAAAGAATGGTTACCACAAAAAAGTATTTTGGCGTGGGGACATAACGTCCACATCAGCAGTTATGTTGGTGCTTGGCCAGACAGCACAGGGGCATTTTGGCACTTAAAACAGCAAGTAAACCCTAATGAGGTATATAGCTTAATCCATGCTTTTGAAGACGGTTACATTACACCAATGGAATCAGACCCTGAGTTACGTGCTATCCCTCATTTCGCAACAAATAAGCTGGGAAGTGTCGAGAAACTCTTAGCAAAAAATGGCGTCGAGAATGCGTTCATAAAAATGGAAGATATCGCAAACTTAACGTACCCAAATAGCATCATTAAGCAGCCAATCAACTACGCTACAGAACTGGCCGACGGCATCATCTACACCAGAACAGAAACACCAAGCTCTATTGACTCTCCAAGATAGCACCTTAAAACAAAAAACCTCCCATTTGGGAGGTTTTTCAGCTGTCCATAAGCGTTACTTAGCTGCTTTTGCTTGCTCTGCACGTTTACGGCGAATTTCTTTTGGATCGGCCAATAACGGTCGGTATATCTCGATACGATCTTTATCACGGATAGTTGCATCTAAACGAACATTTCGACTGTATACGCCGACTTTATTCTTTTTCAAATCAACTTCAGGGTACAGTTCCAGAACACCAGATTGACGAATGATCTCTTCAACTGTCGCTTGTTTGTTCACAACTAGATTAAACACACGTTGTTCTTGAGGAAGCGCATACACCACCTCAACGTGAATCATGTCCGACTCAATACTCATAACACTCGTACACCTGTTTCGCACGTTTAGTAAAAGCGTTCACCATATTACTGGTTAGCTCATTAAATATTTTGCCGAAAGCCATTTCGATCATTTTGCTCGAAAACTCAAACTCAAGCTTTAGTTCTACTTTACACGCTTGCTCATCCAAAGCAGTGAAGATCCAACCACCACGCAGCGTCTTAAAGGGACCATCCACCAAGTTCATCATAATAGCCTGACCTGGAATGAGTTCATTTGAAGTTGTGAACGTTTTGCTGATACCCGCTTTCGCAACATCGACAGAAGCCACCATACCCTCGCCCGAAGACTCAATGATTCGTGAACCTGAACAACCAGGTAGAAACTCAGGATACTTCGAAACATCATTGACCAGATCGAACATTTGCTCTGCACTAAAAGACACCAAAGCAGAACGGCTGATTTGCTTCATACACACTCCTATCGATACGCGTACATGTTTTAAGGCTTGTGCCAATTTTACTTTTATTCCACGATAGCGCAAATAAAAGGATTTCCTAACGTATATCCAACCCGTATAATGAGCCCATTATGGTAAAGAAAAAATCAAAGCAAAAAGCGGGTAGCAACACTATCGCGCTGAATAAAAAAGCTCGCCACGAATACTTCATTGACGATGAAATTGAAGCCGGCTTGGAGCTACAAGGCTGGGAAGTGAAAGCCCTTCGCCAAGGAAAAGCTAATATCGCCGAAAGCTATGTTTTCATGCGTGACGGTGAGGCTTTTGTGAGCGGAATGACCATCACTCCTCTTAATCAAGCATCAACTCACGTTGTCGCAAACCCTACACGTGTGCGTAAACTATTGATGAGTCGTCGTGAACTCGACAACCTTCTTGGTCGCATTAACCGTGAAGGTATGACGCTAGCAGCACTGTCACTGTACTGGTCTCGCTCTTGGGTGAAGATCAAAATCGGTGTTGCAAAAGGTAAAAAGCTTCACGACAAACGTACTGATATGAAAGAAAAAGATTGGGCTCGCGATAAAGCACGTATCATGAAGAGTAACTTGCGTTAATCTTGAGCACTTAAACGCACAGAGCTAGACAAGGAAAGCTTTTCTGGTACTATGCGGATAACACTTGGGGCTGATTTAGGATTCGACAGGAATTTTGAAGTCTGAGGTGCATGCCGTGGGGCGGTTGGCCACGTAAAAAGCCGCAAAAAAATAGTCGCAAACGACGAAAACTACGCACTAGCAGCTTAATAACCTGCTTAGAGCTCTCTTACCCTAGCTTCCGCTCGTAAGACGGGGACCAATAAGAGATCAAACCCAAACTAGCTAGCGTGGCTTCTCCCACCTGAGAGGAAAAGCGCGAATTATAATTCAGGTTAGCCTTTAACTAGCGTGTCGGTTCGCAGGTTGCTGGTGAAATTAAAGATCGACTAAGCATGTAGTACCAATGATGAATGATTTTTGGACGCGGGTTCAACTCCCGCCAGCTCCACCAAACGTTTGGAAAGGGCCAACTCGAAAGGGTTGGCCCTTTTTGTATCTGCAATTTGTATCTCCCCCTCAACTCATCGCTTTGATTCCTAGCCAAAATCTCTTAGTCTGTGGTTAAGCATTCATCAATGGACATGAGATCATGCTAAAAGGCAGTGAATACCCTTCTATTCGTGCACTTCGAACCTTTGTTGCGGTTGCTAACCATCTGAGTTTTTCTAAAGCGGCAGAGAGTTTGTGCGTAACTCAAGGTGCAGTGAGCAAACAGATTGCGACGTTAGAGCAACTGGTTGGGCTGCCTTTAATTCAACGTGGTATCAACGGTATTGAGCTCACCGAAGAAGGAAAACGTTACTTACCCAAGGTAACTGAAGCGTTGGAGATCATCCAACATGCGACGGCAAGCTTGATCCAAACGGACACAGAGCAAGAATTATTGGTAGTCGATGTTACGCCTTCTTTCGCCAGTTTGTGGTTGGTGCCAAACATTGATGCATTCCATCAAATCCATCCTGATATCCGCGTTAAAGTTCGCACCAGTGATGGTCCAATAAATCAGTTAGATGTAGACAGTGACATCACCATCCGCTGCCTTCCTCTCTCCAGTCACTACGAACATGGTCGATTGTTGCGTCAAGAAACGTTGCTGCTAACGGGGTCATCAAGTTCTTCAACGTGTAACGACAAACAATCCATTACGGATTTCGCTTTTATTCCTCAAACGACACGCCCGCAGTTGTGGGAGCAGTTCAAACTAGAACAATCTCTGCAAAGCGCGATTCATTATCACCCTGTCGGTCATGAGCATTTCTATCTTTCTTATGAAGCAGTAAAGCTTGGCAAAGGGCTTGCCCTCCTGCCTGATTTTATGGTGCAGCAGGCGATGTCGAGAGATGAGGTCTACCATATCCAACAATTGAGTATGCAGAGCCATTATGGCTATTACGTGTTTGTGCCGAACTATCGACTGGCGGCGCGAAAAGTCTCGCTGTTCAATGATTGGCTATTTACTCAGCTTGGAGAAGGCATCGGTTAGATAACGACTCCGCTTCAATTTTTCAAACTGTGGTTGAAGCCAGCACATCTAAAGATATTCGCGTTACACTGAAGGTGTTGCCAACTGTAATGAGGGTTTATGACGTTATCTCCTGCCTTTCTGCGTAAAATCTGGTACTCCCCTTCTGTCAACCTTGGTTTGCGTGCCACCAGCGCGATTGTCCTGTTCATGGGATTGGGTGTGCTATTCAACCAACTCAATCTCGCCATGACAGCTTTAATGACCATGCCTGCAGCATTGATCAGTGGTTTAGACACTGCCGGTCCTAGACGCTGGACACGCTTTGCGATTACCGCTTTCACGTGGAGCATTACGCTCGTCATTAGTTATGCTCTGCTGAATATGGGCTTACCACTGTGGCTGACTTACGGCGCGATGGGAGCAGTATTGGCGAGTACAGCAGTGAATGGTCCGTTTTGGGGACGTCTTGGCATGTCGAGCTTACTGATCGCGGTCGTGAGCTTGTCGCTACATAATTCCAGTGCGGTACTTGGTCTCTATCCTATGTTGGTGTTGGGACCATTAACTTTTGCGCTATTCAGTTGGCTTTGGTTTGCCTTATGGAAGCATTACGCGCTGCGCGTTTGTCTTTCTGCGATTTACGAGACGCTAGCGGACTACATTCAATATCGCCAAGCTTTCTTACTTGGAAGCGAAAGCGATGCTCCGAAACGACGCATCAAATATCAGTTGATTGAACTGTTTCAGCAAGCCCTGCAATCAGAATCTTTTCGCTCTAAACATGAAGACGCCAACTCATTACGTCAGGCTCTGTTTTTGGCGCTCGATACGTTTGAAGTCATCTTGAGCAGCCACACCAGTAACCCAGATCTTCTCAAGCAATTTCAATCCAGTAAACCGAAGCGTGACCTGCTCTTGGTTTGGAGCCAACACTGCCAGCAAAGATTAAGACACAAAGCCAAGCAGCTTTTGCATAACACGCATGAAGAGATGGAACATTTGAGCTCACTAGAGCAGGAAGCCCATGATTTGATTGAGGCGGTAAAGCTAGAAGACCAACCTCGCTTTCGCTACTGGGCATACGCGGTCAAGCATATTTCTCGTCGTATTGAGCTCAATGAACCCGCTTATGAACGTTCCTTAGAGGTGCAACCATTCGAACTGTCTTTCCGTTTACCAAGTCGAGGCAACCCGATTTGGCGCCACGTGACTCGCGTTGGTTTGATGTTTGCTCTTGGTGCTGGGATTGCCGAATACTTTGAATTGATTCGCCCTGATTGGGTGTTGATTTCAATGTTGATGGTAATTCAACCAAGCTTCTTGGCAACCCGAAGTAAAACTTGGCAACGCTGTTTAGGTACGGCGCTTGGGGTATTGTTCGCCACCTCCTTGATTCATATTGGCGTACCGACGACCATCATGTTTGTGTTGATCGCAGTTCTATTACCCGTCGCAATGCTCAATATTATGCGTCATTACTCACTGGCGATTGGCTGTATTACCGCACTGTTGATTTTGGTTTATCAGACTATGGCGCACCAAGGGCTCGACTTTGCTGCCCCGCGCTTGATCGACAATGTCGTCGGTGGTGCGATTGTCTTGCTCGGTTATGGCTTATTGTGGCCGCAATGGCGAGGCAAAGAGATTCACACCCAAGCATTAAAAGCGCTCGATAGTTCAAAAAGCTTATTTGTGTATTGCTATGAGCAGTTACAAGTCAACACAGGGCAACGTGATCACATGGCACTCACTAAGCAACGTGCCGCTATGCTCACTGCTGAAAGCGACCTTGAACTGATTTACAACGAGATGCAGCAAGAACCAAGGCACACTCGCGCCGATCCGCATTATTATGAAGATATGTTGAGCCATTATCGCTTGTTGAGTCACTACCTCTGCTTGCTGATCCCTCTAGTGAGAACGGGCACCCATTATCAAGGCTCACCGCAAGTCGAACGCCTGATTCATGATGCGATTGATGCGTTGATCAGTACGATTCGTGACAATCGCGTGCATGAGCTGCCAGCACTGAGCAATAAAACCGATGCCAATCATCCCTCCTCGACCACAGGACAGCGCTCTGTCGAAGAGATCATCTGGTTAGCATTGATGACGATTAAGCAAATGCACGACTTAGTAAGGCGTAACCTAAAAGACTAAATACGCACCACTATTATCAACGGCGTGTCAGATTTTACTGACAGAGAACAACGTCGATTGACCAAGCTAACTAACAGGAGTATCACTCCAGCTTCGTTCCACTTTTGTTAGAGGAAAGCGTTTGGAACACATAAATGAATTATTGATGGCGATGAAGCCGCTGCTTGAGCAATATGGCTATCTCGCCCTTATCGTCAGCATCTTTCTTGAAGGCATTGGTATTCCGATGCCGGGGCAATCACTGATGATTGCAGCGTCTATCATCTCATCTGAGCATGTCATGAACCTTAGCCTAGTGATGATCGTCTCTTGGTTGAGTTGCTTTTTTGGCAACACGTGCGGCTACCTGATTGGCTATTACTTTGAAGGTTGGTTAGACAAGAAAGGCTATATTTCTGGCCCTAAAATGCAGAAGCTACAAAGTACGATTCAGAAGTATGGTCCTGCTTGCTTGATTGTTAGCCGCTTCGTGGAAGGAATGAAGCAGTTTATGCCGCTTGCTTGCGGTATTGCTAAGATGCCGCGCAAAGAGTTCTTATTAGGTAACGCGCTTGCAACCACCATTTGGGTTGCCGTGTTCAGTTTGCTCACCAACTTCGCGTTTGAGCATTTAAGCGTCCTCAGCCAGTTCTATACCGATCATCGCTACGTGGTTTGGTCTAGTGCAGCACTGCTGTTCTCGCTGATGATCTTCGCGCTTCTCAAACGAAAAAAAGCGTAAATGCTCTAAAACAATATAATTCCACAAAGGCTCACGGTATCAATAAGATATGTTATGTGAGCCTTTTTTATTGGTCTTTTCCATTTAAAATAACCAGCCATTTAGACGTCTAGACGTTGACAAGTTTTTAGTGTCCGATTAGTCTGCTCGCCTTATTTGTTGATTATGTTGTCGTTCACATGTCTGGTTCTAAAAATTCTAATAAAGCAATCGCACCATCAGCGGTCGCACTTTTACCTTTAGTACTATTCCTTGCGCTGTTTATTGGCGTGGGCACTTACTTGTCTCTGCAAGGGGTAGATTTCGCGTTCTACCAACTGCCAGCACCTATCGCGGTATTGCCTGCGGTGATCCTTGCGCTCATCCTTAGCAAAGACAAGCTCAATCGTTCTATCGAACATTTTATGCGTGGCGTTGGTCATCAAGACATCATCGCGATGTGTATGATCTATCTACTTGCCGGTGCCTTTGCAGCGGTTGCAAAAGCGTCTGGCGGTGTGGATGCGACTGTTAACCTTGGCCTTTCTGCGATTCCAACCAGCATGATCTTGCCGGGTATCTTCCTGATTTCTGCATTTATCGCGACAGCGATGGGCACCTCAATGGGCACCATCGCAGCAGTTGCGCCTGTTGCTCTGGGCATTGCTCAATCGGCAGGTATGAGCCTTCCACTAACGGCAGGCGTAGTGCTAAGCGGCGCAATGTTTGGTGATAACCTTTCGATCATCTCGGACACCACCATTGCGGCAACACGCTCTCAAGGCTGTGAGATGAAAGACAAATTCAAAGAAAACATCCGTATCGCACTGCCAGCAGCACTGGTTGCGCTTGTTATCTTCGCCTTCAACAGCACAGCGACTCAAGTACCAGAAACCGGTTCTATTGAGTGGTTGAAAGTACTTCCTTACATAACGATTCTTATCCTTGCGGTATCAGGCATTAACGTGTTTGTCGTACTGACTATTGGTATCGTTTTAGCGGGCGGTGTGAGCTTGTCTTCTATCGAAGATTACGGTCTAACAAACTTCGCACAAGACATCTACTCAGGATTTGGCAACATGCAAGAGATCTTCTTGCTGTCCATGCTGATTGGCGGTTTGAGTGAGCTTATGCGTCGCCAAGGTGGTCTCGCGTTTCTGACTAACCTAGTGAGCGGCATCATCCGTACGTTTGGTTCTAGCCACTCGAAAGAAGCAAATGGTCGTGCAAGCGAACTAGGTATTGCTGGTCTGGTTTCGATGGTGAATACCTGTACCGCTAACAACACCGTTGCCATCATCGTATCAGGTAGCGTGGCTCGCCAACTGGCAGAAGAGAACAACGTTTCACCGCGTCGCTCTGCAAGTTTGTTGGATATCTTCTCGTGTGTTATCCAAGGTGTATTGCCATACGGTGCACAGGTTCTGCTATTGGGCTCGGTATTTAACCTTTCTCCGCTAGAAGTAGTGGCGAACTCTTACTACTGTTTTGCTCTGGCAATTGCCGCTGTCGTAGCAGTATTTATCAAGCACCCAGCGCGCCAGACAGTGGCTCAGGCTGAAAGCTAAAAATACATTTGAAGAAGGCTCCGATTGGAGCCTTTTTTGTATCTGTTGCTAAATGGATTCTCGAAAATTTTCCGCATCATGCAGCGGCACGCCGAGCAATTCACTGATCTCTTTTAATCGCAGCACTTGCTCTGCATTGCTTTTCGCGGGCTGACCATCTGCACTTAAATGGTTGTTCTCAAAGCCTACCCGAACATCTAATCCCAGCAGCATCGCATGAGTTAAACAGTCTTGCTCTTTCGCGCCAAACGCACACACGGCGCACTTAACGTTTTCCTCGAGGAAACGCTCTAAATGCAGTGCCCGTAAATCCCATGGCGAAGATTGTTGAGCCTCATGATATCGACCAAGAACCACTAACGCGTGTTGGTTGTGCTTAGGTAAAACGCCTCGATCTCGTAGAGAGAAATAGCGTTCGATGTCTGCCGGATCATACAAAATGATTTGACTGAGAATCCCCTGAGCAGCGACCCAATCAAAAAAGACAAAAGCTTGCTCTTCACTCCGCTCATCAGGAATCAGTTCACGCAAAGCAAAAGAAGCGGCTTCTGGCTTTACCGCTTTGACCAGCGCCATTTGCTGCTGTGGCGAATACATACCAACAGCCTCAGTCGTGAGTTGAACAATCATCGAATCTCCAACCGCAGCTTTCACCGCGCGGTAGATTTCTAAGTTATCATCAACCTCTAGAGAATGCCTGCCTTGCGCATCTCTCGCGTGCAAATGGATCATGGCAGACCCTGCCATTTGGCATGCTTTCGCCTCGGCAACCATTTCTTCAATAGTCATCGGTAATTGAGCATGGTCTTGCTTGGTTTTTCTCGCTCCATTGGGCGCAACAATAATCGCGATTCCAGCTCTTTCAGTTGGGGAATTTATTACCATGTTTGCGACACCTCTCTGAGTGTACGAGTGAGTTTTTCCACCAGCTCATCAATGTGGCTTCGTTCGATGATAAAAGGTGGTGCAAGAAGGATATGATGCCCATTTACACCATCAATCGTGCCGCCCATTGGGTAGCACATCAGTCCATTTGCCATCGCTTGTTGTTTGATCTTTTTGTCTGCCAAAGTTGAATTAGACAGCGGTGTTTTACTCACTTTATCTGCCACAAGCTCAATGCCAAGAAACAGCCCTTTACCACGAATATCCCCAACATACGGGAAGCCTGACAGCGCCAATTCGAGCTCTCTTTTTAACATCGCCCCTTGTTGATTCACGGCTTGCAGGAGCTTTTGAGCACCGATGGTCTGAATGGTCGCAACGGCGGCTGCACATGCGACGGGATGTGCCATAAAGGTATGCCCATGCTGAAAAAAACCACTGCCAGACGCGATCGCTTGATAGACTCTATCGTTGGCAACAACGGCTCCGATAGGTTGATAACCCGCCCCTAACCCTTTCGCCATGCAGACTAAATCCGGGACGGCTTGATCTTGTTCAAAAGCAAAAAAGCTACCGCTGCGCCCAACGCCACACATCACCTCATCCATGATCAGCAACACATCATAGCGATCGCAAATCTCTCGTATTCGTTTGAAGTAACCTTGAGTGGCAGGTACTGCACCAGCTGTTGCGCCAACAATCGGCTCTGCAACAAACGCCATAACGTTATCCGCGCCCAGTTCTAAAATCTTAGCTTCAAGCTCATTGGCGGCTCTCAGTGAATAATCGAGTTCTGACTCATCTTCTCTTTGATAACGATAGGCATAACACGGCGCAATATGATGGCTTGGGTGCAAGATGGGTTTAAAAGGCTCACGCCGCCATTCATTACCACCAACAGCCAACGCACCAAGTGTATTACCGTGGTAGCTTTGTTGGCGGGCAATAAACTGCTTTTTCTCAGGTTTGCCACATTCCACAAAATATTGCCTTGCCATCTTTAGCGCAGATTCAACCGCTTCAGAGCCCCCACTGACTAAGTAGACATGATTAAATTGCGATGGCATCTGCTGGCAAATCAACTCAGCCAGCTGCTCACTTGCTTCGCTAGTAAAAAAGCCCGTGTGAGCAAAAGGCACTTTTTCGATTTGGTCGAGCATGGCTTGTTTAACAGCTTGGTGGCTATGCCCAAGGTTTGAAACAGCAGCACCGCCGCAAGCATCGAGGTATTGGTTGCCTTGATTATCGAACAGGTAAACCCCTTCCCCTCTGGCGATAGTGGGCAATTTGGCGTGGCAATGACGGTGAAACACGTAAGACATGAGCGCCCCTTCCTAGTGGCTATTTTCTATGCATAGTCAGTAAGATGAGACTTATACGCAAGGTAAGAAAAGTACACCATCATGAGCATTTGGAATACCGTAATCCAAATAATAAAAAATCATTATAAATAAGTATGTTATAGAAATAAGGCCAGCTTTTAGTAAGGCTGGCCTATGGGTAACCCAAAGCTCTGTTAGAAAGTATAATTACGCGTTCAGCGCTTGTTCTAAATCAGCCAGAATATCATCGATATGTTCAATGCCGACAGACAAACGAATCATCTCCGGAGAAACGCCCGCTTGCTTTTGCTCCACCTCACTCAACTGTCGGTGTGTAGTTGATGCAGGATGACAAGCAAGCGACTTCGCATCACCAATGTTCACCAGTCGCTTGAATATCTTAAGCGCATCGTAAAAACGTACACCCGCCTCGTAACCATCTTTCAACCCAAACGACAATATCGCCGACGGCTTACCTTGCATGTATTTCTCAGCCAACGGATAGAACTCAGAGTCAGGCAAGCCTGCGTAACTTACCCAACTCACTTTATCGTGTTGGCTTAAATATTCCGCAACTTTGAGTGCATTTTCGGTGTGTCTCTCCATACGCAGCGACAGCGTTTCCAGCCCCTGCATCAACATAAACGCATTCATTGGTGACAAGGCTGAACCGGTATTACGCAAAGGAACGGTACGAGCACGGCCAATAAACGCTGCCTCTCCAAATGCCTCGGTATAAACCACGCCGTGGTAAGAAGGCTCAGGCTGATTAAATACTGGGAAACGATCTTTGTACTGCGCCCAAGGAAACTTGCCCGAATCAATGATGATGCCACCTAATGTCGTACCGTGACCACCCACATACTTAGTCAGTGAATGAACCACGATATCAGCACCAAATTCGATTGGCTTACATAGCACAGGAGTTGCGACTGTATTGTCGACAATCACAGGCACGCCCTGCGCATGAGCCAGCTCAGTAACACGTTCAAGATCGATGATATTGCCAGCCGGATTACCGATGCTTTCACAGTAAACCGCTTTGGTATTCTCATCGATAAGCTCAGCGAGACTTCCAGGTTTGTCATCCTTGGCAAAACGTACCTCAATACCTTGGTTCGGCAACATATGCGCAAATAAAGTGTAGGTGCCACCGTATAGCTGAGGAGTAGAAACGATGTTATCGCCGGCTTGCGCAAGCGTGAGAATGGCGTAGTTAATTGCCGCACTGCCTGCACTAACAACCAAACCTGCAATACCGCCTTCTAGTGCTGCCATACGCTTTTCCAACACATCATTGGTTGGGTTCATAATTCGAGTGTAAATGTTTCCCGGAACTTCGAGGTTAAACAGGTCTGCGCCATGTTGAGCATTATCAAACTCATACGCGACGGTCTGGTAAATCGGTGTCGCAACAGATTTGGTTGTTGGGTCTGTTTCGTAGCCAAAATGGATCGAGAGTGTTTCGTCTTTCATGCATCTTCCCTGAACTATTGAGTGAATGGTTATTCTTTTATATTGCCGATTTTTTCAGCAAAGAAAAGCGTCCTAAGTCACACAACTTTTGCGACTTTAATCCCTCACTGATCAAGCTTCGGCTAACAGATTTAGCACGCATATTCCCTATTTACCTGATCGGGCTTATAAATCCATGCAACATTGCACACACTGCAACAGATATGCACTAGATTGATTAAAGTCAACATCAGAACGGAGTCTTTATATGAAATCAACGTGTATTCCTATCGCCCTTTCAAGCCTTATACTTACGGGATGCTTTTCTGAAGAAACGAAACAAACAGAAGCCGTTGCAGAACCAATCAAAGTGACCGCTGCCGATAAGATCTATTTTGGTGGCGACATCCTCACAATGGCAGGAGACACCCCAGAGTACGCCGAAGCAATTGCAACAGTGGGTGAAAAAATTATCTACGTAGGCAACAAAAAAGGCGCGATGGAACATCAGTTTGGTAAAACCCAACTGGTTGATTTAAAAGGCAAGGCTTTACTTCCTGGCTTTGTTGATCCACACAGCCATGTTTATGGTGTCGGCTTGCAGGCAATGGTGGCAAATGTTCTACCTTCTCCTGATGGTCAAGCAGACACTGTGGATGAAATTGTGGCAATTCTAAAATCCGCTGGACAAGACGATAAACAACGCCTGTTCATTGAGAAAACCGGCTGGATACTAGGGTTTGGTTACGACGATGCACAACTAGATCGCTACCCAACCAAAGCCGATTTAGACAAAGTCAGTACCGAAAAACCAGTGATGATCATTCATACGTCCGGACACTTGAGTGTCGCGAACAGTAAAGCGCTTGAATTAGCAGGCATCACAGCGGAATCTCAAGATCCTCAGGGTGGCATCATTCGTCGAATGGAGGGCAGCCAAGAACCAAACGGGGTATTAGAAGAAAATGCGCACTTTGCTATGCTCTTCGGTCTCACTAAGGTTATAGACCTTGAACTGCAAGACATGATGCTCGAAGCCGCTCAGAAGATGTATGCCGAATATGGTTATACAACGGCTCAGGAGGGGCGCGCTACTATCGAAGGTTATGAAGCGATGAAACGAGCCTCCAAAGACGGCAAATTGATCATCGATTTGGTTGCTTACGCCGATATGGTTTCAAGCAGTGAATTTATGAACTCGGAATACAACTCGCCAAACTACACAAATCACTTCCGTATTGGTGGTGTTAAACTCAATTTTGATGGTTCCCCGCAAGGTAAAACAGCATGGCTAACGCAACCATATTTCCACCCACCTCATGGACAAGCAAAAGATTATGCAGGGTATCCAACATTTAAAGATGAACAAGCTTATCAATACGTTGAAACCGCTTTTAAAAATAATTGGCAGGTGCTAACCCACTCAAATGGTGATGCCGCAATAGAACAATTCATTGACGCTGTCGCGAAAGCCAACGAAAAGTTAGGCAAAAAAGACCGACGCCCAGTACTGATACACGGGCAAACCATTCGCCAAGATCAAATTGACCGCTTAGCTGAACTTGGGATATTCCCATCTCTCTTCCCAATGCACACGTTCTATTGGGGAGATTGGCACGCTGAATCCGTTCTTGGCCACCCACGAGCGGACTTTATATCACCAACAAAAGCGGTACGTGAAGCCGGTTTGATGTTCAGTACTCATCATGATGCCCCTGTTGCTCTACCAAGCTCATTCCGAGTATTAGATGCAACTGTCAACCGAACCACCCGAACAGCTGAAGTCTTGGGACCTGATCAAAGGGTAAATACCTACACGGCGCTGCAAGCCATGACAATTTGGCCCGCTTATCAGCATTTTGAAGAAACGAAGAAAGGCAGTTTAGAGGTAGGCAAGAACGCCGACTTGATCATCTTAGATAACCTGAACTCGGGATAAA
>NZ_MDAW01000132.1:0-56851 GCF_002875385.1 Vibrio sp. 10N.222.52.B12
AACCTTATTTAGGACGGTACACAAGCAATAAAAAAGCCTGATGAGTACATCAGGCTTTTTTGCATCTAGCGGTTAGCGGGGTGATATTATTCGCCCGCCACCTTCATGGTATCAAGCAAGATAGAGCCGGTTTGGATTTGAGAACGCGTTTCCACATCGCTACCCACGGCAACAATTTGGTTGAACATGTCTTTTAGGTTACCCGCAATGGTAATTTCTGATACTGGGTATTGGATTTCACCATTTTCTACCCAGAAGCCAGCAGCACCACGAGAGTAATCACCTGTCACGACGTTCACGCCTTGGCCCATGGTTTCAGTTACCAGTAAACCTGTGCCAAGCTCTCTCAGCATTTGCTCGAAACTTTGTCCCGTCGACTTCACGTACCAGTTGTGGATACCACCAGCATGGCCAGTTGGGTCCATTTTCATTTTACGAGCCGCATAACTCGTTAGCAGGTAAGTCGCGAGTACACCATCGGTGATGATTTCACGATCTTGCGTGTACACACCTTCACTATCAAATGGACTAGAAGCTAGGCCACGTAAGACATGTGGGCGCTCTGAAATATTGAACCATTCTGGAAGTACTTGCTTGCCGAGGTGATCAAGTAAGAAAGAGGATTTACGGTACAGGTTACCACCGCTGATTGCCATCACTAGATGGCCAATCAAACCTGTCGCTACGTCCGCAGCAAACATGACTGGGTACTTACCCGTTTTCAGCTTTTGAGCGTCTAAGCGACTGATGGTTTTTTCTGCGGCACTGCGGCCAACCACTTCAGGAGCCCAAAGGTCGTCACGATGGCGAGCAACGGTGTAGCTGTAGTCACGCTCCATCTCACCATTTTTGCCTACACCAATCACACAACAGCTGGTGCTGTGGCGACTTGACGCGTAGCTTGCCAACAAGCCATGGCTGTTACCGTACACTTTGACGCCGTAATGACTGTCATAGCTCGCACCATCGCTTTGCTTAATCGCATCGCTGTAGTTAAGTGCTTCTTTTTCAGCGGCAATCGCAACTTGTGCTGCGTAATCTGGATCGGGTGCGTCTGGGTGGAAAAGGTCTAAATCAGGCACCTCTTTCACCATATATTCTTTCGGAGCTGGGCCCGCGAATGGATCTTCTGATGTGTATTGAGCGATGTCTAATGCTGCTAACACCGTTTGCTCGATAGCCGCTTCGCTCAAATCGGATGTGGAAGCACTGCCTTTACGTTGGCCACTGTAAACGGTAATACCCAGTGCGCCGTCGCTGTTGAATTCAACGTTTTCCACGTCACCCATGCGAGTGGAAACACTCAAACCCGTGCTCTTGGTAATTGCGACTTCAGCGGCATCAGACTTCGCCGCAGCGATTTCTAGTGCACGTGAAACGGCTTGTTCTAGCTCGGTACGTTGCTCAGCAACCTGCTGTTTAATATCCATTGTCTTTCACATCATGTATTCGATGTACAATAGAATAACAAGAATTTCGCTTTCTCCCCACGATTCTTGTTAAAATAGTCATAATATTAATCAAAACACAGGCAACTGAAATGGCACGTAAGAATCAAAAAGCGCCATGGGAACCAGAAGAAGAGATCATCTGGGTAAGTAAATCCGAGATGAAGCGCGACATGGAAGAGCTGCAAAAGCTTGGCGAAGAGCTTGTCGGCCTTAAGCCAGCAGCTCTCGAAAAGTTTCCATTGAGCGAAGACCTACGCGAAGCAATTGCTGATGCGCAGCGCTTTAAAAACGAAGCACGCCGTCGTCAACTGCAACGTATCGGTAAGTTAATGCGTTACGAAGATCCAGAGCCAATCCAAGCGGCACTAGACAAAGTTCGCAACAAACACTCGCAAGCAACAGCGGCACTACACAAGCTTGAAGCGCTGCGTGATCGTGTAGTCGAAGAGGGCGACAAAGCAATTGATGACGTTATGGAGCTTTATCCAGAAGCAGACCGTCAACGTCTACGCCAACTTGCTCGCCAAGCAGCGAAAGAGAAGAAGGCCGGTAAACCAGCAAAATCTTACCGTGAAATTTTCCAAATTCTAAAAGCCTTGAACGAAGAAGAAATCTAATTCAACGCTTAAGAACGCAAAAAGCAGACCTTTGTGTCTGCTTTTTTTATGCCTATTTTCTAGTATTACGCTAGACGATTGAGGTTCTCACCACGATCAAACGCGTTAATATTCTCAATTAAAATCTCAGCTAAACGCTGTATCGAAGAATCACTTCCCCACGCAACATGCGGCGTTAGTAGCAAGTTAGGCAAATGCATATTCGCAATCAACGGGTTGCTTTCATCAGCGGGTTCTTGGGTAAAGACATCAAACCCAGCCCCAGCAATCTCACCTTGCTTTAACCCATCGACCAAAGCTTGCTCATCCACCAAGCCGCCACGTCCGGTATTAATCAAAATAGACGTTGGCTTCATCTGCTTAAGTTCCGCTTCACCAATCAAATTATGTGTCTCATCATTCAATGGACAATGTAGCGTGATGGCGTCCGCTTGATCCAACATCTCGGTAAAAGAAACATAGCCTTCTCGGCACTCTGTTACACCTTTACGTTCTGCAAACAACACATTCATACCCAATGCTTTTGCCAATTGTGCCGTTGCTTGACCTAATGCGCCGCTGCCAAGCACACCTAAGGTGCTGCCTGCAACATCTCCAATCGGATGCGTAAAGAAACAGAACTGCTTGTTGCGCTGCCATTCGCCAGCAGCGATATCTTGGTGATAACCAAACAAGTTACGACGCAAAGCAAACAGCATCGCGATAACGTGTTCTGGCACAGAGCGGGTCGCATAGCCACGCACGTTGGTAACCGCGATGTTGTGCTCGGCGCAATAGTTTACATCGACGTTATTAAAGCCCGTTGCCGCGACGGCAATCATCTTGAGGTGAGGAAGTTGAATGAGAACAGATTGGTCGAGCACCACCTTGTTGCTGATCACGATATCCGCATCAGCAAGACGCTCAACAACTTGCTCAGAAGAAGTCAGATCGTATTCCACCCAATCATGGGCAAAGCTTGGACGAGGTATTTGAATTTGGGCTGGGATGGTCGCTCGGTCGAGGAAGACCACTTTAGGCAGTGACATAACAACTCCTTGTTCACTGCCTAAAGATGAATTTATGGACGTGGCAGTGTTTTGTAATCTGGTAATTTACGCGCTGGGTTGAAATAGTCAAAGATCATCTCTTCCGCTTCTAGGTAAAAATCACAAGGAACAAAAATACTGCGCAACCAATCGGTTTTCGGGTGATAAAAGCTCAGCTCTGCGGCGTGCAACTCTAGACGTTCAGAGAAGGCTTTTGCTTCTTCTGTTGCGTAGAACTCATCACCCACAATTGGGTGACCTAACGCTTGCATATGAACACGCAATTGGTGTGAGCGGCCTGTAATCGGCAATAAACGCACAATCGTCGTCTTTGAACCATCAGGGTGTTCTTCTCGCTTCGCTACTTGGAAGATCGTCCTAGAGGGTTTGCCATCTTCAAAGCATACTTTCTGCAGAGGACGATTCGGCCAATCACAAATCAAAGGCAGATCGATCTCGCCCTCTTCTTGTTCAATATGGCCCCAAACACGTGCGTAGTAGATTTTATGCGTCAATCGGTATTGAAACTGTTTTTTTAACGCACTTTCTGCACGCTTGTTTTTAGCAAGAACCATTAAGCCAGAAGTGCACATATCTAAACGATGCACGACTTGAATGTCTGGATATTGCTCGGTTAAGCGACTCCACATGCTGTCGTGATGCTCAGCAAGACGCCCCGGCACAGAAAGCAAACCAGATGGCTTGTTTACCGCCAAAATTTGCTCATCTTCAAAAACGACATCAATCCAAGGGTCGGTTGGTGGATTGTACTCAAGCATTGCCATGGGCAGGATCTCTACAGAATAAAAACGCGCTGATTATACCCAAGAGATGCAAAGATGCATGCAGAAAAATCGCTTAAATCCTGCCTCTTTTTACCATCGATATAACTTTTAGAAATAACAAAAACAACCAAGTCAATAACGAAGAGAAAAATTAAAAAAATCACTTCGTAAATATAAATTGACAAGCTGAGCGGTAATGTTATTTATAAGCACTAGTTGACACAAAAAGGACAATAATAAATGGAATCCGCAGTATCCGATCAACCCCAATCCAAAGTCTCGCAATTCTTCCGCTCTCTTGGCCCTGGTATTCTCATGGCCTCTGCCGCCGTCGGTGGTTCTCACCTTGTTGCATCCACCAAAGCTGGGGCTATCTACGGCTGGCAACTTGCGGCGCTCATCCTGCTGGTAAACCTTTTTAAATACCCATTCTTCCGAGCAGGCGTGCAGTACACCATGGGCACTGGTAAAACGTTGGTTGAAGGCTATGCCAAACTTGGTCGCCCATACTTGTGGTTGTTCTTATTCCTCAGTTCCGCTTCTGCGGTCATCAACACAGCAGCACTGTTGATGTTCAGTGCGAGCTTGTTGGGCTATTTCATTCCATTTTCTTTGTCGATGGCATCACTCAGTGTCATTGTTTTGGTAACATGTTTAGTGATTTTATTCGCCGGCCACTACAAAGCACTAGATACACTTTCAAAAGTCATTATGACGGTCCTAACGATAGCGACGCTACTTGCGGTTGCGATAGCGTTTGGAAACCCTGTAGAGCCTGTTGCGAACTTTGAATCCCCTTCTCCGTGGTCAATTGCTGCCATCGGCTTTATCGTTGTGACCATGGGCTGGATGCCTGCTCCAATCGAGATCTCTTGTTTAACGTCTGCGTGGCTAAAGCGCCAAACTAGCCAACAAGAAGTTACGGCAAAATCTGCCCTGTTTGATTTCAACGTCGGCTACATTGGTACTGCGGTATTGGCTTTGGTGTTTGTATCACTAGGTGCGTTGATGCTGCACGGTTCAGGTATTGAGCTTAAGAGCTCCGGCGTAGGCTTCTCCCATCAGCTTGTTGGCTTGTACGCCTCAACCATTGGTGAATGGTCACGTTACCTGATTGCTGTGATTGCGTTCTTTTGTATCTTCGGCAGCACCATTACGGTAATTGACGGCTACTCGCGTGTGATTTCAGACTCTCAACGGTTGCTGCGTTCACAACCAGAAACCGATCCAAAAGCGACGTCGGCCATCATGCTTATTGTTTCTCTATGTGCTTTAGGTATCGTTGTTTTCTGGGCTTCAGCACTATTACCGATGTTGAACTTTGCCATGGTATTGGCGTTTATGACGACGCCATTCTTCGCGCTTTTAAACTATATTCTAGTGAGTAAAACCGACTTGCCTAAGCCATTGGCGCTGGGTCGTAAATTGAAGTGGTTGTCGATTGCTGGTTTGATTTACTTATTCGGCTTCTTAGCGCTATTCATTTGGTGGAAGTGGTTGATGTAATCAGCTGTGAGCAATCAACTGAGCTTATGAGATAAAAGCTCAGATAAAGAAAAAGGTCTTCAATTGAAGACCTTTTTTCGTTTGTATGGACGCTGATTAGTTGTGGCTGACGACAATTAAACGTAGCGAATCTAGCTGAACCTGAGCTTGGTTGATATAACCTGTTAGCTCTTTGATTTGTTCTTCAATCGCTTCAATTTCTTCGTCACGGATGTTCGGGTTAACCGCTTTCAGTGCTTGTAGGCGCTCAAGCTCTGCATTCAAGCTTTGTTGCATGTCTTGCTGTGCTTGCTTGCGAATCTCTTCCACTTTCTGCTCAACCAATGCGTCACCCGCTTCGATGAGGCTGTGGATGTCTTTCTGTACTGATGTCACTAGCTTGCTGCCTAGGTGACGGTTTACTGGGCTAAGCTGACGGTTGAAACCTTCAAACTCAACCTGAGAAGACAGATCATTACCACGACCGTCCATCATCATGCGGATTGGCGTCTTCGGTAGGAAACGCGCAATACCGCTGCGTTTTGGTGCTTGCGCATCCACCGCGTAAACCAACTCAAGCAAGATAGTGCCCACTGGTAGCGCTTTGTTCTTCAGCAAAGAAACCGCTGACGTACCCACACCTTCGCTCATCAGCAGATCGATACCGCCTTGAATCATTGGGTGTTCCCAACTGATGAAGTGCATGTCTTCGCGAGACAGCGCGGTATCGCGGTCAAACGTGATTGTCGCGCCTTCGTATGGCAAACCTGGGTAGCTTGGCACCATCATGTGCTCAGATGGAGTTACAATCAGTGCGTTTTCACCCTTGTCGTCTTGGTTCAGACCGATGGTATCGAACAGAGACAACGCGAATGTCACTAGGTTTGTATCGCCATCCGTCGATGCGATTTTCTCAACGATTTGCTGCGCTTTGTCGCCGCCGTTTGAGTGCATTTCTAGCAGGCGGTCACGACCTTGCTCAAGTTGTGATTTCAGCTCTTTGTTCATCTTCGCTGATTCTTCAATCACTTCATCAAGGCTTGAAACATCACCAGATGCCAGCATTTCAATCAGTGCATCAGAGTACTTATCGTAAACCGCGCGACCTGTTGGACACGTTTCAGCAAACGCGTTCAGACCTTCATCGAACCAACGCGCAAGGATCGCTTGTGAAGTACCTTTTAGGTAAGGTACGTGGATATCGATATCACGCTTCTGACCGATACGGTCCAGACGGCCAATACGTTGCTCTAACAAGTCAGGGTTGAATGGCAAATCGAACATCACAAGCTGGTTAGCAAACTGGAAGTTACGACCTTCTGAGCCGATTTCGCTACAGATAAGAACCTGCGCGCCACCCTCTTCTTGTGCGAAGTAAGCCGCTGCTTTATCACGCTCAAGAATCGACATGCCTTCGTGGAATACGGTTGCACGAATACCTTCACGCTCACGCAATGCTTGCTCAAGTTGCAACGCAGTGCTTGCACGAGAAGCAATAACCAATACTTTATCGCTGCGCTTCTCTTTTACTTTTTCAAGTAACCAGTTTACACGTGAGTCGAACTGCCACCAGCTTGAATCTTCGCCTTCAAATTCTTGGAAGATTTCTTCTGGGTAAAGGTTCTTCACCGCGCGCGCTTCTGGTGTCATCTTGCCACCGATCATGCCTGATACACGCATTGATGTGGTGTACTGCTGCGGAATATCCATTGGCATGAGATGCACGTTACGCTTCGGGAAACCTTTGATTGCAGCACGAGTGTTACGGAACAGCACTCGACCTGTACCGTGACGGTCCATCAGGTTGTCGATCAGTTCTTGGCGTGCTGACGCTTTCGCTTCTTCATCACTGTCGCTTTCGATAATACGGAATAGCGGCTCAACGTCCTGCTCAGAAAGCAGTTCTGTAATTTGGTTTTTCGCTTCGTCTGGCAGTTTCTCACCAGAGAATAGCGACGTGATAGCATCCGCAACAGGTGCGTATTGCTCTTCTTCTTCAACAAACGCTTCATAATCGTAGAAACGATCTGGATCTAGAAGACGTAGACGAGCGAAGTGGCTCTCGCGACCTAGCTGCTCTGGCGTTGCGGTAAGCAGTAACACACCCGCGGTGCGTTCTGCCAAGCCTTCTACCACTTGGTATTCGCGGCTTGGTTTGTCTTGGCTCCACTCTAGATGGTGCGCCTCATCGACAACCAATAGATCCCACTCACCTTCTAGCGCTTGTTCAAAACGCTTACGGCTCTTACGTAGGAAATCCAGTGAACACAGTACGTATTGCTGCGTATCAAATGGGTTTTCTGCTTCTGCAAAAGCTTCAATACAACGTTCTTCATCGAAGATAGAGAAGTGCAGATTGAAACGACGCATCATCTCAACGAGCCACTGGTGTTGCAGTGTCTCTGGTACCACGATAAGAATACGCTCGGCACGACCCGCCAGTACTTGCTGGTGGATGATCATGCCCGCTTCGATGGTTTTACCAAGACCCACTTCATCCGCTAGCAATACGCGAGGCGCGTGACGGCGACCGACTTCGTGTGCAATGTACAGCTGGTGAGGGATCAAACCTGCACGCATGCCACACAGACCACGCATTGGGCTCTTGTGTTGTTCAAATTGGTTTTGTAGCGCACGGTAGCGAAGTACAAAGTTGTCCATGCGGTCGATTTGACCTGCGTACAACTTGTCTTGCGGTTTGTTAAAACGAATGTGGTTGCTTAGGAAGATTTCACGCAACACGATCGCCGTTTCTTGCGTGTCTTCACGAGTACCGAAATAGGTGTATAAACCTTCATCTTCCAGTACTTCTTCAACTTTTAATGACCAACCTTCTTGGCAATCGATGACATCACCGACGTTGAACGTTACTCGGGTAACTGGTGCATCGTTACGTGCGTAAACTCGGTTTTCCTCTGATGCTGCAAACATCAATGTCACAGTACGAGCATCCATTGCCACTACGGTACCTAAACCTAAATCGCTTTCCGTATCGCTAATCCAGCGCTGCCCCAAAGCAAATGTCATGAATTGACTACCTCGTTGTTGTTTCTTGTTGGTCTCTACCCATCCCGATGGGCATGGATATTAGTTTAGATCTGATTCTGGCTTCTGCTATGCCAATCGTGCTTGTCATGCCACTTTGTGCTGTGCATTTTTAAGCCAGCTGAACATGATAAATCGGACGTAGCCTATACGCAGAAAAAGGTCGCTAATCTTACTTGAAGCTGTGATTTAGGTCACGTCGAAACCGCCCAGAGGGCAAACTTTTTTTCCTGAATTAGGAATGCAATCAAATTGTAAAAAACTCATGACAATTATTAAGTTGTAAGAAGTAAATTTTACGTATACTTCTATTGAGGGGCGCTTAGAGTCATCGTGCATGATTTGAGCGCATTAAGTACACGATTAGGATCAACACGGGTTTGCAGTAAGTTGTCTTGCTACTCGGTTGCGCACTAACCGACATTGCCCGACAACCTCTATTGCAAGCAATCAGAGTTAGGAAGTCTGTTCCTTCTTAACTACTAGCCAGCAAAGCCGCGCTGCGGCAAGGAGACGCTATGGGCGATACCGATCGGAAACTATTTGTACTCGATACCAACATTCTTCTTCATGAACCCTTCGCCATCTTCTCTTTCCAAGAACACGATGTCGTCATCCCTATGACTGTGTTGGAAGAACTCGATCGAATCAAAGACAGCAAACGTGATGTTGCACGAGATGCACGCGTTGCGATTCGCGCTTTGGAGGATTTATTTAGAGAAGCCACGCCAGATGAAATCTCAGAAGGCATTCCCGTTTCTAAAGACAACCCAAGCCAAGGCACCATCTCTATTTTGGCGGACTTCGAATTGCAGGAAACCGTCAAAGCCTTCGCCGACAAAGCCGGTGATAACCGCATACTCAATGCGGTGCTTTATCTGCAAAACAAACGCGCACCACGCGAAGTTGTGCTCGTAACCAAAGACATCAACATGCGTTTGCGAGCCAAAGGTGCTGGCGTACGTTTCGTTGAAGACTATCGTACGGATCAGCTGATTGATGATATCCAATACCTCACCAAAGGCTTTCAACAACGTGAAGGCGAATTTTGGAGTGGTGTGGATGAGGTGGAAAGCTACGCGCTGGGTGGAAAAACGTTCCATAAACTCAGCCGCGAACCGTTCGACCCGACCTTTATTAATCAATACGTGATTGATGAAGAGAGTGATTTTGTAGGTCGAGTAGAAACCATCAATGAGGATAAGCTCACCTTGCTCGACCTCAGCCGTGAGCGCATGATGCATCGCCGCGCTTGGGACATTACACCGAAAAATATCTATCAAGGCATGGCGATGGATGCCCTGCTCGATCCAGATATCGACTTGGTGATTCTGACCGGTGCCGCCGGTAGTGGTAAGACACTGCTCGCCATGGCAGCGGCATTGGAACAAACCATTGAAAAAGGCATGTTCGATAAGATCATCGTGACGCGTAACACACCAGACATTGGTGAGTCGATTGGTTTCTTACCGGGATCGGAAGAAGAGAAAATGATGCCTTGGTTAGCAGCGGTGACCGATACCTTGGAAGCGCTGCACAAGAACGACCATTGCACCGAAGGCTCGATGAAGTACATCTGTGATAAAGCCAACATTCAGTTTAAGTCGATTAACTTTATGCGTGGCCGCTCTATCCAGAACGCCTTTGTCCTGCTCGATGAGTGTCAGAACTTAACCGCTTCACAAATCAAAACCATCATCACCCGTTGTGGTGAAGGCACTAAGATTGTGTGTTCCGGTAACTTGGCACAGATTGACTCTCACTACCTAACCCCAGTGACGTCTGGTTTGACGTATATGGTTGAACGTTTCAAGAACTTTGAAGGCAGCGCCAATATCCACCTAAATGGTGTGGTGCGAAGTCGCTTAGCAGAATTTGCTGAAGAAAACCTATAACGAACACTCTCCCCCTAAAACCAAAAGAGCGCTCAATGAGCGCTCTTTTTAATTCTGCTTCAGATGAAGTTTATTCAGTACCACCAACGGTGATGGAATCGAGCTTCAATGTAGGCTGACCAACGCCAACCGGTACGCTTTGACCCGCCTTGCCACACACGCCAACACCTCTGTCGATGCTTAGGTCGTTACCAACCATAGAAACTTGCTGCATCGCTTCAATGCCAGAGCCAATCAGCGTTGCGCCTTTCACTGGACGAGTGATTTTGCCATCTTCAATCAAGTACGCTTCTGATGCTGAGAATACGAACTTACCAGAAGTGATGTCCACCTGACCGCCACCGAAGTTTGGTGCGTACAGACCTTTCTTCACCGTAGAGATGATCTCTTCTGGTGTGTGCTCACCCGGTAGCATGTAAGTGTTAGTCATACGTGGCATTGGTAGATGCGCATAAGACTCACGGCGACCGTTACCTGTTGGGTTTACACCCATTAGACGTGCGTTTAGCTTGTCTTGCATGTAGCCTTTTAGAACGCCATTTTCGATAAGCGTGTTGTATTGACCGTTCACACCTTCATCATCGACGTTCAATGAGCCGCGTAGGTCTTTTAGCGTGCCATCATCCACGATAGTACAAAGTGGAGACGTCACTTGCTCACCCATCTTGCCAGAGAACACTGACGATTCTTTACGGTTGAAGTCGCCTTCTAAACCGTGGCCTACCGCTTCGTGCAGCAATACGCCCGGCCAGCCAGAACCAAGTACCACAGGCATCATGCCTGCAGGTGCTGCTTCTGCTTCTAAATTCACTAGCGCCATACGAATCGCTTCATCAGCGAATTGGAATGCTTGTTTCACGCCATTCGTTTCAGATAGGAAGAAGTCGTAACCGAAACGACCACCGCCACCAGCGCTACCGCGTTCGCGGCGATCGCCTTTTTCAGCAAGAACACTGATTGAAAGACGAACAAGCGGGCGAATGTCACCAGCGTAAGTACCGTCGGTTGCAGCAACCAACATTTGCTCATGCACACCACTGATGCTGATCGATACTTCTTTGATCATTGGCTCTTTGGTACGAATGTACGCATCTAAAGACAATAGCAGTTCGGTCTTTTGTTGCTTTTCCCAGCTTGCTAGTGGATTTACCGCATCGTAGTAAGCTTGGTTATCAGAACGTTTGAATGCGTGCACTTTGCCATTTTGGCCTTGCTGCGCAATACCACGCGCGGCAATCGCACTTTGCTTCAAACCGTCTAGTTGAATTTGGTCTGAATAGGCGAAACCGGTTTTCTCGCCTGTGACTGCTCGTACACCGACACCACAGTCAATATTGAAAGAGCCATCTTTAATGATGCTGTCTTCTAGAACCAGAGACTCGTGCCAGCTGGACTGAAAGTAAATGTCCGCATAATCGATCTGGCGCGTCGCAATGCTCGCTAGTGTGTCAGCGATGTCTTGCTCTGTCAGACCGTTTGGGGCTAGGAGTGCCTGTTCTATTTGGTTTATGCTCATAGTTAGCTCTTTTATTTCCGTTTCAATTCATTTTGAAAGCGACTGTGTTGAGTCAGCGGCATATTCTGCCTTACTTGCTGGTTGTGTGACAAATCTATCTCGGCCACCAGCAATCCTACTTGGTCATTCAATTGTTGGTGAACGCGCCCCCAAGGGTCAATCACCATAGAATGCCCCCAAGTTTGGCGACCACATGGATGTGTCCCCGTTTGCCCGCAGGCTAGAATCCAACATTGGGTTTCAATCGCTCGCGCTCTTAGCAGTACTTCCCAATGCGCTTGCCCTGTCACCGCGGTAAACGCAGCGGGTACCACAATAACTTGCGCTCCTGCTAAGCGTAGCGCTTTAAACAATTCAGGAAAGCGTACGTCGTAGCAAATACTTAAGCCTACCGTACCAATATTGGTCTCTGCGGTCACGATGCGATTGCCAGCGGTAAAAGTATCCGACTCACGATAACTGCCGTGCCCGTCAGCGACATCCACGTCAAACATATGCAGCTTATCGTAGTGAGCAATGCACTCGCCTTGCGGTGAGAAAACCAATGTCGTGGTAGTCACACTTTGTTCAGTGCGAATCGGCATACTGCCCACGATTAAAGTCAGTTGGTTATCTTTTGCGATCTCAGATAAGCGCAGCTGAATAGGACCGTCACCCAAAGTTTCTGCGCTCTGGTGATATACTTCTCGGTTGGCAAACTGCATGGCGTTTTCTGGTGTCACAACCAGCTTCACACCTTGCTCAGCAGCCAATGCACATTGCTTGGCAATGAAATCCAGATTCTCCTCGATATCTGGACCCGATGTCATTTGAATGATGCCAACACATTCCATTTATTCAATTCCTTGTTCGTCAGAAGACTGACCGCGTAATTACTTCGCTTGCTCACGCAGTTTTTCTGGCAACTTATATTCACCTTTGCTTCGTGAAATCTCTTTTACGGTAGGTGAATCCAGAGGACCTTTCACTTCGTAGTTTACCTGTGTGAAGACTTCCACCACAGGAGAGATAACGGTCGAAATCGCCAATACATACAGCGCGGTTTGAGGTGCCACTGCAAAGGCGGTCAGCATTGGAATACCCGAAGTGATGTCTGGTGTGAAGTTCACTTCCGCATCTACCAAGCGCGTGTTCATGTCAGCAATACCGCGAATCTTCATCTCTCCAGCTAATGCATCCATCACGATATCGTTGGTGATAAACACGCCATCTTGGATCTTGCCTGTCCCCGTGATTGAGTTGAATGCCATCCCTTTATCGAATACGTCAGTAAAGTCGAGCTGCATCTTACGAATGATAGAATCGAGACTAAAAAGCCCCAGCAATCGCGCTGCACCACTGACTTCAGTGATCACACCTTTACCAAACTCAGTAGACACATCACCTTGCAAGCTTTGTGTCTTCATCGACCAAGGTGCGCCATCCCAATCTAGGTTGGCATTAATTTCAAACGGCGCTTGTTGGATACCGGAAGTAATCCCAAATCGCTCCATCAAGTCACTGTTGTTTTCACCCTTCACTTTCATGGTCAGGTTTGAATGACTTCGCTCTTTCGTCAGTTCCCACCATCCGCTCATGTCGACACGGTTTTGACCACTACTGAAGTTAACATTTTTCCATTCGAGGCGGTTGTTAGCACGCTCGACGTCCACATTTACCTTACCGACCTTGTAACCTTGCAACCAAAAATCATCAATGCTCAAGGTTAAGTTTGGCATCTCTGTATGGAACTTGCGGTCAAAGTTTGAGATGAGCGGCGCGGCTTGGTCTTCACTGGCAAACAGAGAACTGCGTTCTTTGGTCATCTCATCAAAGCCAGGAATATACAAATGCAAATGATCTAAAGAGACAGATAAGTCAGAAGGTTTGAGGTAATTTGCTTTGCCCTTCACCTCTTGGCTGTCTACTTCTAATTGCCAACTCGAGTTCTTTTTACGTGCATTCAAATCCACATCATGGAACTCAATTCCACCAAGCTCTAAGTTCTGCACATCCATGTTAATGCGCGTCGGCAGTGGAATGGTTGGCGTCTTCATGCTCGATAGTACAGATTGAGTTTTGCTTTGCGGCACATGCATGAGATCAGCCCAACGATCTAAGCTCAGGTCATCCAAACGAATCGAAGCATTGTGTCCAACGACTGGGCTAATTTTAAAACCACCATTACCTAAAACCAGATGCGTTGCCGTCAATTCCGGCACATCTCCTGAAATATCAATTTCAGTTTGGTATTTCGCATTTGGTATTTCTAAACGAGCAGAGATACTTTCTTGGTTGCCCGATGCTTGTAGTTTAGCTTGCCCTTTTTCGCCGCGCTTTTTCGCTAACGGGTAAGGGTAATCACTCACAAGCTGACTAAGCTGCGCCAAAACGTCTACCTGATACGTAAAGCCTACGTCATTGAGTTGCAAGTCGATGTCCATTTGCCAAGGCGCATGACCAGAAACGAGGCTCAACCAGCGCTCACCAAGATAAGGCTTAAGTGGGCCGACTTCCCAATCACCTAAGGTGTTGATGGTCACGTTGTAGCCTTGTTCGGCATTCTCACCACGAAAATCAAGTGAAATAGGCTGTTTCAACAGTTCAGCTGACAAGCCAGAAGTGGTCACAACGTCGTTATCAAACTTGATACGGCCCGTCGCGTTTTCTAACGTCATCGGCGGCGCATCAATATCAACACGGTTGTTTTTAAGATCGGCGTAACCCCAAGCACGCGCGTCTTTCTCGGAGTCAAATGGGATATTGAGTTGGAACTCTGAATAAACAGGACCACTCACTTGCAATGCCGTCAAAGCCGCACCAACTGAATCGACGAGAGGGGTTGCCATCATGTAATCACGAACTTCATTGCCCGGCGCACTAGCCTTGGCTTCGATTTCGATGTGACCGCCTTCAGCAAGCTCAGGAATACGTCCTGTAATTCGCTTAGCTTTGACACCATTTAACGTCGCAGACTTCGAGTCCAAATACATGGCATCGTTTTCGAACAGCAAATCTAACTGTAGATTGGTGATGGTTGGCCACGCCGTGTCAAAACTGAATTTCGCATTCTTCAATCCAACCCAAGCTTGGAACATACCGTTGTGTTCTTTGTATGGAAAATCACCAAGTTCACCATACCAAAGCAGTTTTGCAGTATTGACCTTACCACCTTGAATTGCGGTAGATAGGTAGTCGGTCAGGTCTTGCCCAAGCGCAAGAGTTGGCAGATAACGCCAAGTTTCACCCGCGTTGTAGAGGTCAGCTTCGGCATAAAACGATAGGAATGGGCTTTGATCTTTAGGGAAATCAAGACGGAACGCGCCAAGTACCTGTAAGTCAGGTGTCGCTGCAGTCACTTTATCTGACCACAAACGCCAACCGCTCTCGTCTTGCTGCCAAATAATGTCCACCTGACCTTGTTTGATATTCAATGGCGCTTGGAAAACATCACCGTATGGGAAAACATCATCAATCACGGTAACTTTGGCTTTCGCCTGATTTAAGTCACCAGCTACAGTACCTTGCACGTGGTTAAAGCCAGGCAATAACTCCCATTGGGTTAAGCCTAATTGGTCTAGCTCGGCAGAGTAGCGCAGGGTATCAAGCCCACCGCTCATTGAAAGACGAATGTCTTCCACTCGTCCTTTGGGTGCGAGTTTGTTAAGCAATTCACTCGTGGATTCCGACTCTGGCGCTAACTTGATTAATGGCGTCAATGCTTCAATATCAAGTTGAGACAGATTAAGTAACCAACCATCCGGCTGCCAATCAAACGCGACGTCTAACTCTGGCCAAGGTCGGTCATCAGTGCGGATTTGCAGTGAGTGACCATTTACTTTCCAACCATCTTTGTCTGGGGAAAGCTTAAAAATGCCTGATTCAAGCAATAAGTCATGACGACCATTTTCATTCCAAACCAGCTCAGATGGCTGCAATTCAACATAGGCATAATTCGGCTGGCTGTGTTTTAGAGTGAGCCATGTATTCAGGCTCACCTTGCCCGACTCCACACCTGATTCATCACGCATGTAAGTGGTTAACCAAGGTGTGACAGAGAGGTCTTGCGCACTCACATAGAATTCGCCTGAAACATCGCGCAGCGAACCATAATCTTTGAAGTTGGCACGCACTAACAAAGCATTCAAACTCGCATCCGCAATGCTTACGGTTCCTTCTGCTAAATGGTGCTTGCCATCGTTACTCCAACGAAGCTGCTCTATATCTAAGCGGCGCGTTTCACCAGAGACCGATTTGTACCAAATGCGCGAGTCCGTAATGGTAAAATCTTCAAATTGACGTAACAGCAATGAATCGAGTTGGTCGATCAAGTTGCTTTCATTTTTACTGGCATTCGCTTGCGGTTCTTTGCCTTCTGATTTGGACAGAAGATCGACGGTACGAATATCTAAAGCCAAGTCGTCGATTGTCAAATCTGCGACCACAGGTCGAAACTTGAAAATCGATTGGATCAAATCAAATTCGATATGAATTTCATCAACGGCAAAACGTGCGTCTTGGTTATTCGGCAAATTCGCCTCTAAACCTTGCAACGAAATCGAGGGGTGGCTATTACGCCAAGAACCAGCAACGCTGGTGATAGAAAAGTCAAAACCTGTGCCTTGCTTGACCCAGGTTTTGATCTCATCTTGGAAGTGGTTAAGTTGTGGCAATGCTACGCGCAGGGTAGTTACTAGTATGGCTAAAAGAACCAACAGAGTAACCAAGCTCCACGCGCAGAAGCGCCCGAAACGGTTAAAACCAGAATTCACAAATTTTCCAATTACATCATCACGACGTCAAACTGCTCCTGAATGTACAGGTGTTCAGCTTGAATACGAACTTGCTTACCAATAAATACTTCGAGTTCAGCGAGCGCATGGGACTCATCGCCCAACAGCGTTTCCGCGACAAATGGCGATGCGTAAACAACAAAGTTGTCCGCATCATAAGCACGGTTCACTCGGGTGATTTCACGCAGAATCTCGTAACACACGGTTTCGACAGTCTTCACGCTGCCACGACCTTCACAAGTAGGACAGCTAGAACACAAGATATGTTCAATACTTTCACGCGTACGCTTACGTGTCATCTCTACTAACCCTAGCTGAGTAAAGCCATTGATGTTAGTTTTCACACGGTCTTTTGAAAGAGCACCTTCTAAAGAGGTAAGTACACGCTTACGGTGTTCATCCGATGCCATATCGATAAAGTCGATAATGATGATACCACCAAGGTTGCGCAGACGAAGTTGACGTGCGATTGCTTGTGTCGCTTCAACGTTCGTATTGAAGATGGTTTCTTCTAGATTGCGACGACCAACAAACGCGCCAGTATTGATGTCGACAGTAGTCATAGCTTCGGTTTGATCGATGATCAGGTAGCCACCAGATTTAAGCTCAACTTTGCGTTCCAGAGAGCGTTGGATTTCGTTCTCTGTGTCGTACATATCGAAGATTGGCTTATCACCTTCATACAGCTCAAGCTTATCAGTCAACTCTGGCACATATTCAGACGTAAACTCTTTCAGGTTCTCGTATTCAAGGCGAGAGTCGACCATGATTTTGTCAAGCTCAGTGCCAACAAAATCACGCAAGATACGCTGTGCTAAACCTAGCTCACCGTACAAGGTAGAACGAGTTTTGTACTTAGAGCGACGCTCCATGACTTTCTGCCATAAACGCTTCAAAAATGCCGCATCTTGAGAAAGCTCTTTCTCATCGGCGCCTTCTGCCGCAGTACGAATGATAAAGCCACCGTGCTCATCACAGTAGTGATTAACCACTTTCTTCAAACGCTCACGCTCTGTTTCACTTTCAATACGCTGAGACACACCAACGTGGCTCGCTCCCGGCATAAAGACAAGGTAACGAGAAGGAAGGGTGATGTCAGTTGTCAGACGTGCGCCTTTGGTACCAAGTGGATCTTTCACCACTTGCACAACGATATCCTGGCCTTGGCGAACCAACTCAGAAATATCACGTACTTGGAATTGTTGTTTTTCGTTCTCTGCGACACATTCCGTGTGAGGAACGATGTCTGACGCGTGCAAAAATGCCGCTTTATCTAGACCAATATCGACAAACGCCGCTTGCATGCCTGGCAATACACGGCTTACTTTGCCTTTGTAAATATTGCCAACAATGCCACGGCGTGATTCTCGTTCTATATGAACTTCTTGTAGTACTCCACCTTCAATCATGGCCACGCGAGTTTCACTCGGGGTCACGTTTAGCAGCAATTCTGCACTCATGTGCACACCTCAAAACAATTATAAAAATTCTTGAATTAGCTGATCGGTTTCGAACAAAGGTAAGCCTACTACGGCGTGATAACTGCCTTCGATTCGGGTGACGAAACGCCCTCCGAGTCCTTGAATACCATAACTTCCAGCTTTATCGCATGGTTCACCTGACTGCCAGTATCGTTCTATTTCTTCATGAGTCAGTGGTTTGAACCACACGTCAGTGATAACGACCACTGAGTGTTGTTGTTCTGATGATACGACGCTCACAGCGGTCATCACTTGGTGCTGACGACCCGATAAATTACTGAGCATACGTTTTGAATCTTCAAAACTTTTTGGTTTTTCTAGTACTTGGTTATCGCATACCACTACGGTATCAGAGCCCAATATAACGGAATCAGGCTTAGCCATCGCTAAGCCTGCTTGAGCTTTTTCCAGAGAGAGTCGCAAAACGTAGTCTTGTGCTTGCTCGTGATCTTGTTTGGCTTCCTCTATATCAGGAAGCACAATATCAAAATCATAACCTAACTGAGCAAGCAGCTCTTTTCTTCTCGGAGAACCCGATGCGAGAACGAGGGATAAGCCCTTTTTCACAACGTTACCTTACGTGCCATGCGCGACGGACGCGTCGCATCAGTAAAAACATCCATGGCCAAAGTATACAGTTTATTGCCGCAGTCCACAGAGATAATGGATTAAATACTACGTCCTGGTTCAAATATTCCCCACAGAAGATGAGAAGTTCCAGTAGCACGGTAAAAAAGGCAATCAAAATAGATTGTTGCCACAATGCCATGTTACGGATTACCAAGAAATTGAGCGCCACTAGGTAGATAATGATCGACATCATCATTCCTCGGATCCCAAGCGTCGAACCAATCAAAATATCCCAAAGCAAACCTAAAACCAGAGCGGTACCAACATTTACACGGTGTGGTAATGCCAGCACCCAGTAACAGGTAACGAGGAACAGCCATGATGGACGCAGTAGATCCAAAACACCTGGCCACGGAATGGTTTGCAGGACTAGCGCGACGAAGAAGCTAACGCCGATGACCATTCGGCTTCTAAATACACTATTGGCCATCGGTTACCTCTTGTTCTGAACCTTCTTCTACATTCGACTGCAGTACTTTGTGTTGGCGGTCTTCATTCGGCCAAATCAATAGCAAGTAGCGCAGACGATCAAACTCAACCACAGGTTCCGCTTTGATTGATGCGAACTCTTGGCGAGTATCGTGATCGACATTCGTGACGGTTGCTACTGGGTAGCCTTCAGGGTAAATACCACCGAGGCCCGACGTCACCAACAAATCGCCCACTTGAATGTCAGTACTGGTTGGGATGTGTTCCAGTTGGATTTCATCTACTTCACCGTTCCCGGAAGCGATCACACGAATATCGTTACGAATCACTTGGACCGGAATTGCGTTTTTCGCGTCAGTGAGGAGAAGAACACGTGCGTTGTGCGCTGCAACAAACGTCACCTGACCAACAATACCTTTCTCATTGATAACAGGCTGACCGACGTAAACACCATCAATACGACCTTTATCGATCACCACCTGGTGGCGGTATGGCGATGTATCAACAGCCATGACCTCTGTTACAACTTTCTTCTCGTCACGGACGAATGAAGAGCCAAGCAGTTTACGTAAGCGTTGGTTTTCTTCTTTGTATTGATCGAGCAAGATAAGCTCGCTCTTCAGGCGAAGCACTTCTCGCTTCAAATTGCGATTGCCTTCAATCAATGCCTGACGGGTATTAAAACGCTCGAACATTCCATCAAACATGCTACGAGGCATATTGGCCGCGTACTGAATAGGCGCAACCATACTGTTCAATAGGTATCGGACGTTGGAAAACGTATCTAGACGGTTATCAGCCAGCATTAAGCTCGCCGACACGATGACAGCAAAAAACAGACGCAATTGCAGAGATGGTCCTCTGCCAAAAATCGGTTTCATCTTGTTTTTAACCTGATTGCTACCATGAATATAGAGCCTTACTTGGCAACCTGAGAATTCGACTTGAGACGATTCTAGGTATGGAGCAGATTGAAATTACAGAGAGCAGAAATGAAGGTGAAGCTCATGTTGAGCTTCACCACACACTTTATTCTTCAGAGAAGAGATCGCCACCATGCATGTCGATCATTTCTAGTGCTTTACCACCGCCACGAGCCACACACGTTAGTGGGTCTTCAGCGATAACAACTGGAATACCAGTTTCTTCCATTAGTAGACGATCTAGATCTTTCAGTAGTGCACCACCACCTGTCAGAACCATACCGTTCTCAGAGATATCAGACGCCAGTTCAGGTGGGCACTGTTCTAGTGCAACCATCACTGCTGATACGATGCCTGATAGCGGCTCTTGAAGCGCTTCTAGGATCTCGTTTGAGTTCAGGCTAAAGCTGCGTGGCACACCTTCTGCAAGGTTGCGACCACGAACTTCGATCTCTTGAACTTCATCACCTGGATAAGCCGAACCGATTTCGTGCTTGATCTTTTCAGCCGTTGCTTCACCGATCAAACTACCGTAGTTACGACGCACATAGTTGATCACAGCTTCATCAAAGCGGTCACCACCGATACGTACAGAAGAAGAGTAAACCACACCGTTTAGTGAGATAACGGCAACTTCTGTTGTACCACCACCAATATCGACCACCATTGAGCCTGTTGGCTCAGAAACACGTAGGCCAGCACCAATTGCCGCCGCCATTGGCTCGTCAATTAGGTAAACTTCACGCGCGCCAGCACCGAGTGCAGATTCACGAATCGCACGGCGCTCAACTTGAGTCGAACCACAAGGCACACATACAAGTACACGTGGGCTTGGTTTTAGAATGCTGTTGTCATGCACTTGCTTGATGAAGTGCTGAAGCATTTTTTCTGTTACGTAGAAGTCAGCGATAACGCCGTCTTTCATTGGACGAATAGCTGAGATGTTACCCGGTGTACGACCAAGCATCTGTTTTGCCGCATGGCCTACAGCAGCAACGCTTTTTGCAGAACCTACACGATCTTGACGAATAGCAACTACAGAAGGTTCATCTAGAACGATGCCCTGTCCTTTTACGTAAATTAGAGTGTTGGCAGTACCTAAATCGATAGATAGGTCGTTAGAAAACATGCCACGAAGTTTTTTAAACATATTCTTCGCTCATCCTGCAAAAATTTTAGAAGACAAAAATTGTCCTAAATGTACCAATGCCTCGCTGTCACAGCAAGGCATTGGTACACAAACATGAGCAGAAAGCCTCAATTTCTTGCAGTTTCCTTACTTAACGCAAGAAACCTAACTTGTTACTGTCCGGTTAAGCCCGGTTCTCCACGGTAAATCACGCGATCATTACCACGGTGAATACCAAACGTGACGACCGATGATGGGTTTTCTTCGGAGCCATCGTTATCCCAATCGTATTTAAGCCAAGGTAGCGCATTTAAAGCACCATCAAGTTCTAACCACACGCGGGTTTGCTGGCGGTAAGACTCCGCCTCCATTGCAGTAACTGAGCGAGAATAGCCTGAATCAACTAAACCACCAGCACCTAAAGAGACAACCTTAGCCGTATTATCTGTTGGCCAGATATGCACTTGAGAATTATCTTCGGTTTCTCCCATCACTTCTGTCTGACTATCATCTGGGTTAGCAATAAAGCGACTGCCATTCCAGTATTCAACTCGAAGTGGTACTCGTAATGTCGAGCCTTGATTACCGCCAACATCATCTAGGTCTACACGGCCAAAACGGATGTCTGGTTGATCGACTAAGCGTGAGTTAGTGCCTTTTTCATCATCAATAATGTACTCAACTGGATCTGCATTATTCGTATATATCAAGCCAATCTTTGATTTAGCAATACCGTTCACTGAGTTAAATGGCCCGTCAGGGTAACTGCCGCCAATATCTTTGCTCCAGCATGCACTGCCGATACACTGACCACTATTACCAATTGAGAAGTCTCCGATACTTTTATCAGATTCGTTACTCCAGTCACCAGCGCCAAAATCGGGCGCATCAAAGCGAGCTGAGTAATCGTCAATATCATCTAAGTTGAATTCCGCTTTGGTAGCAAAGTCTGCATAGTTCTTAATCGCAGCTTTGTTAGCACTCAAAGCCTCAACGCTGAACTCGACGGCATCAAAAGGCTGGTTCATGTAAACAAAACTTAGCTCATCAGGGTAAGCCCAAGAGCTGTCCACGACCTTAAAGTATTTAGGGTAGAAACGACCAACGGTGACGTCATATTCACCTAACTCCATTCCCAAGTACGTCGCTTTAGTTTTAAGGTTTAAAGAGCCAACTTCATCCCAAACGTATTCAACTGTTTTACCCGTTTTAGCTTCTTCCGAACTAAAGTCTAAACTTGAACCTTTACTTGGGTCTAAGTTGGCGATGTCACCACCCGATGGATACAAGACAGAAAACTCAGCATCAAGTGGTGCTGCCGTATTTGAATCAGAGAAATAGTTTTGTGTCAGCGGGTATTCACAAACATTGGTAGCATTACCACGTGAGTCGCTATGAACGACTGGTTTGTAGGTCACATTAAAGCTTTCAGCAGAGGCAATAAAACCATCACCAGTAGCTTGTGTAGCAGGGTTAGTTTTTCCACCATTTTTAGCCACAATATTACATGCAGCAATTTTCCATGGTCGAGACTTAACGCTGAATGAGCCATTGAGAGTCACTGATTCTTGCTCACCTTTCTCTTCATCCGGAGCGATTGGACACCCATCTGAGTACTGAGGGTCACACGTGAAATTCGCATCTTCGAGTTTGATTGTGTACAAGCCCGAATCCATTAGCTTAAAGGTATCTGATGTCTTACCTTGCTCTGAGCTAATAAATTTAGGCTCATATGTTAATAAGCTCTCGTCACTGCGCCCGTCAGCTGGTGTTTCAATTTCTAACTGAACACTTGGCGAGCCCGTGTAACTTTTCACTACCGTTTGCTGGCCATCGCTACAAGCTAATACTCTTGTTTCTATTTGATAATTTTTACCAGCTACGACCGTTTGGTCATCTACATCAAACTTGAATGGTACAAATTTAAAGGTAGACGTCTGCGTTTTTGATGGATCATTGTCCACCGTAACCTTTAACGTATATTCGTCATCAAGCTCAATACCACTTTGATCTGTGACGGTAACTTGCAGCTTCAACTTACCAAGCTTCGAAGACACATTGCTTGTTGTAAAGCTTGGGTAAGTGCCAGTACCGGTACTTTCAGCTACCTCAACAGAGAACTTATCGGCATCAGGATAAACCTGCACAGTAACCCCTGTACTTTCCGCATAACCATCATTCTTGGTTTCTATTTCAAAGCTAGGTTGGTCTGTTCCGCACATCAGCGCATATTGTGTTGCTGGTGATAACGTTACTTCATAGTTGTCAGAAGGCGTAAAACAGTGGTTATCCGTTGCATGAATTTCAGCATTATTTGACATCCGAATATTTCTAGCTGTGATTGCACCATTCACAATCACGTTGTTACTTAAAGGCACGTCTACTTCGCTGTATAGCAGTCCAGAAAATGCGGTGTTGTTGCCAAAATTTACATAACTAGACTGAGAGTCATGCACAAGTACAATTAATTCACCACCTTCCAATTCACCAAAGAAACTGTTGTTATTACTGATAGAAACCGACTTTGCATGAATCGTAACTTTTTCACCATCAGGAATTATGATCTTGCCAGCATTGTTTATATTGATAGAACCAGCCCAGTAAGTTCCCGCCTCAAAGTAAACAGTTCCTGTTTCTTCAACAGACAGATTGCCAATAATTTCGTTGTTGCGAAACGTTCTTTCCCCCACACCATGCCTTCCACTGACAATCACATTTTGCAAATTAGGATCTTGCGGGCTTCTAAAACTTTCCAATGTTTGTTTCTTCACCATCAAACCAGAATCACCGAGGCAACTCTGGTTGTCACAACTCGCATTATTGTGCATGGTGATTTTCCCCGGCTTAAAACCTACATACCGTTTCCCATTACTTAAGTTAGCGCCAGAGATAAGAGTATTATTACTCATCACTAGTTCACCATTCGTATTGGTATCCCATGTTTGAGCTGGAGATGGGAAAAGCTGACATACGTCTTCTACAGGAGGCTTGTCGAAAAGGAAGTAGGAGAAAGGTTCGACCACGTGACCACGCTCGGAGTCTCTTTGCATATCTTCTTCGTTGATAAGAGCAACGCCATTCTTCGTTACTGAACAACGACGCAACCAACCACCATTGTTACCATTACGAGTTCGTTTAGAAGCAAGTAATACTGGTGCAGATTTAAAGCCCGAAACAGGAAAGTCACTGACTTGCAAACAACCTTCAGTGACTGGCTTTATAACGTTATCATCAAGATCACCGAGTGTATTTCGAGTAGAACCATCCCCAAGCCAAAACTTACGGCCGTTAACAAAGCCTTGCCCTAGACCAGCCACAAATGCCACATCCTCTGACTTAGGCAAAACTGAGTTTCTAGTCACTTCAGAACGGTCAATAATTAGTGAGAAACCTTTGGTGGTAGGATTCAAAGCAATCGAGCTCAACCATAACGGTTCATTGCCTGAGTAATTCTTTCGTGTTTGCAATTGCACCAAGACACCAGGGGCAGATGCAAATGATGTATTTAGGCCAAAGTCTCGAAACTTAACCTCTTTGCTGCGATACGTTGAACCACCAATATTCGAGTACGTGAGATTCGAGCTAACCTCACCAGCTACAATCATGGCATCACCGTCAAACTTAATAACACCAGGTTCAATAACTAGATAATCAATATCTTCCATTGGCGCGTCAACAAAAGTAACTCTTTCACCTTGGTTGTTATTGTTTGTACATTGCCACTTTTTCTTGCTTGAGTTGTACCTCAAGCGCTTACATGCGGCGCTATGAGGAGGGAACAACTGCTTGATTGTCGCTTGAGTTTTAGACTTTGACCACACTCGCAGATCTGACGGGTATTCCGTTTTCTTTTGAGAAAAGTTCGACATTGATGCATCAATCGTCGACATAACGAAGACCAACGGTTCTTCATCGTAGGTATTTTGGAACTTGATGTCACAAGTAACACCTCGCTCATTATTCAGAACCTGACAGTCTTCGGCAGGGATAGTGCCGAACTCAAACTGAGGGTTGTTATTGACAGCAGCAAAACTCGCAAATGAAGAAAGTAAAAGTACTTTAGCAAGTATTAGCGTTATTATTTTTCTCATTATTATTTACTCCCTAACCCAAATCTCTTGTTGTCGCTGTACTTGTGCAACCCCGGTGCCACAAACTGCTGTGGCTTGCACACGAAATAGAGATTCAGCTTCAGAGGCACCCGCATTAAAGGTACCAATATTTGAACATGTCATCGCTCTAAGCTGACAACCAGTGCCTTCCGTTACATTTGGTGTCGCACCACTTACGGTGTTCGCACAAAAACTAGCTACATCAGGCTCGTCATTATTTAACGGATACAGCTGAGTCAGCGCCCACTCATTGGCAGATTGAGCAATAAACCAAGCTTTCGTTCCTAAGAATTCTCTCGTTAACGTACTTTGGTTTGACCAACTCACCTTCATCAATGATGCGGCTAGATAGCCCATTACAATGATGACGAACAAAACGACGATCAGGACATTACCCTGTTGAGTATTTTTACGGAACATTCAACACCTGTACGTCTTGTTGGTAAACACTACGCTCCCCGTTTTGAGTGAACTCTAAGTTGATATGCACAATACCGCCCCTTTGCAGGGTTGGTTCTAGATAGTGCATATCACTAACAGAGGTATCCACGCTATCGGCAACCGTAATGCCATTGCGAATAACTTCATCATTATCAAAACAGTAACGAACTTCTGATTTATTTTGGTAAATGTAATGACGGCTAGAGATAGAAGTGCCACCAATCGTACTTGCCGCCCCACTAACAACAAACACACCGTCTGTTTTAGCTAAACCACCTACAGCTAGACTCTGTGAAGAGGTGGATTGCAAGTCCTCATAACGGCTGGGGTTAATCACCATCCAACGGTTAGGAGGGATAGGATTTAACGTTGAGTCGTTCCCAAGTAGAAACTCTAAGTTGTTATTTGTCAGCGTGTAAAAGCCAGAATACTCAATTGGAACAAACTCTAAGCAATTGGTAGTTCCGGTAGGTACATGAAAGCTGTTTGGGACTGCGTGACGAATTTCACGCGACATTTTTTCCAACACAAACTGCGCTTGAGTTTGCATACGCTGTCGATCAATCGTGTCTGCGTATCCCTTCATGCCTAACTGCACATAACCCGCAATACCGAGCATGATAAAGCTACCGATCACAATGGTGACGATCATCTCTATTAAGGTAAAACCACGAACTTTCATCAGTAGTTACCTCTTATTGCTGTTAGTGTCAGAGGTTGAGCATTACTAGCAAAAATCGTAACTGTGACTTTTTTATAGTTAGTGATTCCTGTCGGTGGTGTTGCACTCAGATCGTCATATGCCACGCTAACTTCAACTCGAAAGTTACGGTACTTGTCTTCACTACTTGTGCCCAAGATATCTGAGATATTGCCACGGTTTGTCCCTTGGCATTGACTCGCCGTCGTTGGTGTACTCCAACAACCGATGTAATCATCGACATCGTTGAAGTTTTCGGGAATAGACTCATCAGAGTCAGGGCCGAGGTTGCTCGAACAATTTGGCGCTCCGAGCGAGCTTTCCCCACAACGTAATAGGCCGCCATCAAAGTCGCTGTTTTGGTCAAAGCCACGCGCTAGTATTTGCGACATAAAGCTTTGTCCAAGCGCAGTTGCTCGGGTTTGATAGTGTGGCATCGCGGAGTCACGAATTTGAGGTACAAGAAAGGAGGTAAACGCCACCATCGCAACGCCCATCAGAACAATAGCAATGATCATTTCAGCTAAGGTCATACCGAGTTGCTTTCTCATGAGCATGAACCCTCAGAGACATAGCCTTGAGAATTAATCAATACTCGACATTGGCTTTGACCGTTTACATCACGGATAAGAATAGACACGCCACCAGAAGCGACATTCAACGGATTCCCCAGTAAATCGAAGTTAATCGGGCTTGTCGCTCCAGTTAAACTAAACGTGGCAGAGTCATCCTCAACGAGATCACTACGAGCGTCCTTCGCGTTGCCACTCAGCGAACAAGCCGTAACCGAACCGATACAACTAGAGGAAACCTGCAATTGAAAGTTGGTATCCGTGGTTGAGGTGTTTGATTGCATGCGATTCACCTGTACTTGGCGAATCACTGAAATAGCCTGCTCTTGAAGCGCAAACGCAGAAACACTGCCCTTGCCCATAAAGCGGCTAGCAGCGTAGAGAGAAAGAATGGAAAGGAGGACGATCACTAGGATCAGCTCCATTAATGTAAACCCTAATGTAGAGCTGCGAATTTTCATAACCCAACCTTAGGCTTAGGACAAGCGAAGTAAGTATACGATGAAATTATGAGAATAATGATAGGTTTATAAGTTTTAAATTCGAACTGTGAGCAAGCGTACAAATAACCGCCAAAAGGTTATTTCTCTCCTTTTGAGCGCTCCAATTCTTCTTCAATTCGATCGTAAGTTTCTTTGTTGCTTAGCGTCTCAGAAACGTGCTCGGCGGTTTGCTTAGTTTGCTCCCACTTTGCTTCGTAAGTCTCTGGTTCAAAGCTGATAAATCTTGGTAATACCACATAACCGATCACACCTAAGATAATCAGCACAACCACAAACTCAATTGCACTAAGACCCGATGATTTACGCATATATACTATTCCGAGATTAATCAAAATATAGAGATAAAGGCCAGACTAGCTGGCCTTTGGGGCTAAAACGGTAGCTTAAGCCTTGTCATTACATGCAGCAGTTACAACGCTGTCTTCACCAGGTGTAACAACATTAACAGTTGCTACTGCACCAGATGTTGCTTGAGCATATTCAACACATTTTTTAGTGTATTTTTCAATACCGAAATACACCTTACCCGTTGATGATGTATCACCTGTTTTCTCAACAAAATCACCATCAGTACCCAAGCCATCAACAACCTTTTCGATTTCAGCCGCAGTTGCTACTGGGTAGCCATAAATAGTACTTACATTTTGACCATTACCTAGAGCAACATCAGTATCAGTTGTCGCTGCTTCTACACCTTCAATAGCTGCTTTACCGAAGACAATACCCGAAGCACCTTGAATAGCACCAGAAAGCCCTTCGAGTGTTGCATCACGAGCGTCATCTTGCAGGTTAAGGAAACGTGGCGCCGCAGTTACCGCTAGAATACCTAGGATTACAATTACCACTACCAATTCGATAAGGGTGAAACCACCTTGTCTTTTCATTGTTTACTCTCTCTATGTAAGCATGCAGAGTGACTGCAAAGTTTTATCGGTCATGCGACCATTTTGGATAATGTCAAAACGGTGTGGCATCTCAACGATAAACCAATGTTTATCCATTGAGCCCTTTTTCTACCGCTTGAGCAGAATGACGATTCGCCATTGTTAAGTTAAAGCCGAGATAAAAAGTGAATCACCTTGCGGTTTACTTTTTATTACAACCTTTTGCTTATGGTAATGTTTGCATTATACCGACTTTCATTCCTATTTATAGTACTAAAGTGTCAAAAAAATCACTCCGTCGACATTTCGACGTCTATTTTCAGACGATTAGCGTTCGATATAACAACAACTCTCTGTCCATTTTCATAAGTATAGTCACATGTATAACTATTACTTTTAATTGCTCCACGAATTTCTAACAACTCGCTCGCCATAATTTTACGTTGCGGGTAATGGACCGCCAACCAATAGTCACAATCGAGCGCACCGCCTGATTTGAAAGGTGACACTAAGCCCTCTTCTGTCATATTAAGCTCAAAACCGTCCATTAACAGCAACTTAGGCTCTCCATGAACGAGCCAAGCTTGGTGGTATCGTTGCACACTATCTTGCATCCAAACCTTAGCAAGTTTCGCTCCTGTTTCTTGCGCTTCTTGCTCTATCGGTTTTAACTTTTGCATAAATGCGGCAAGCACAATAATTCCAACGACAGCAGCAAGAATCAGTGCCGCTCGACTTTGATTTTCAACCACCCCGTTAGCCGCCTTTGATGATGTCTAGCATCCCCCACATCGGCAGGAAGATACCCAATGCCAGTACCATCACCATGCCCGCAACAATGACCAAAAGTAACGGTTCTATTCGGGCAGTCAGGGTTTTTAAGTCGTAATCTACTTCACGGTCATAAAAGTCCGAAACTTCCAATAGCAGTTCATCAATTCGACCCGTTTCTTCACCCACAGCAATCATCTGGATGACCAGAGGCGTAAAAATCTTACTGTTGATTGCCGTGACAGAAATGGTACTACCCGCTTCAATCGCCGATTTCATTTCAAGAATTCGGTTTTCTAAGAATTTGTTGCCAAGCGCTTCACCAGCCAATGCAAGTGATTGGTTTAGAGGCACACCGGATTTCAGCATCAACGAGAAGGTTCTTGAAAATCGAGAAAGCTGGGCACGGTTCACAATGTCGCCGACAATGGGTAATCTCAAGCGCAGTTTATCGAACTTCTCTCGCCCATCTGCAGTTGCAACCCAAGAGCGGAAGATTAAAAACGCACCAACGATGGCAGCAATCAACAAGCCCCAGTAATTAACAAAAAAGTTAGACGTCGCAATCAAGACTCGTGTAGGCAATGGTAGTTCCACACCGAAACGAGTGAACATAGAGGCAAATTCAGGGATGACCAGAATGTTCAAAATAAACATCGCAATGGTAATAAAAACAATCACAAAGGTTGGATAGCGCATTGCAGCTTTGATGCGCTTACGCGTTTCCAGTTCTTGTTCGTAGTAATTGGCTAGTTGCAGTAACGCCTCATCAAGACGACCAGTGTTTTCACCTACATTGATCATCGACACAAACAGCGGACTGAACACTTTGGTGTGAGGTTGCATTGCTGAAGACAAACCACGACCGTTGCTTAACTCGGCAACCACATCTTCAAGCGCTTCTTTCAGTTGCTTGTTTTCGCAGTTTTGTAGCAAACCACGCATAGAACGCAGTAGCGGTACACCCGCTTTGGTCAGACTAAAAAGCTGACGAGAAAATAAGATAATGACTTCAAGCGGAATAGCAGGCACAAACAGTTTGGATAAACTGACTTTGCTCTTTACCCCTTCTTTCTCTAAACGCAGGTTTAAGGGAATAATACCCTTGTTCATCAACGCTTCCGCCGCCGATTCTGAATTTACAGCCTCGACTTTACCACTGGTTGATGAGCCGTCTAAGGTGCGGCCTTGATAACGAAAAGTTGGCATTCACTTACCTACATTAGAATTGGATCGATTTTACCGGAAGCATCGCCTTCACCCAGAGCCATCACTTCATCCAAGCTGACTGAGCCTTGCAATGCGAGTTCCATTGCAGAAGCAAGCAGCGGCTTGTAGTTGCCTGAACGTCGAGCCACTTGAGCAAAACCCACTGCGTCGTTTGCACGTAACTTATCCATCATTTCATGTTCAAGCTCGAGCATTTCAAACACACCAATTCGGCCTCGGTAGCCCGTTAAGTTACAGTTTTGGCAACCGACACCTTTATGGAAAGTCGCACCAACTTGATTCGGGAATCGACCCGCTAGCCATTGTTGACGAGCACCATCAAGCTGTTCTGTCGTTTTACAATCCGGACAAACGCGGCGCACTAGACGCTGAGCAACCACTGCGCGCACGGCACTTGCCACCAAGTAACCAGGCGCCCCCATGTCGATCATACGAAGAGCGCTATCAACAGCATCGTTAGTGTGCAAGGTACTTAATACCAAGTGACCTGTCAGTGCGGCACGCAAACCGATTTCGACCGTCTCTTGGTCACGCATCTCACCAATAAGAATGATATCCGGGTCCTGACGAAGGAAAGTTCGCAGCACGCGAGAGAAAGTCAGGTCAATTTTGCTGTTGATTTGAACCTGAGTAATACGAGGTAATCGGTATTCCACCGGGTCTTCTGCGGTAATGATCTTTTTACCCGGCTCGTTCAATTCACTCAATGCGCCGTAAAGCGTGGTGGTTTTACCAGAACCCGTCGGGCCAGTAACCAAGATCATGCCGTGAGGGCGAGACAGTTGGCGACGAAGACGCGAAAGCAACTCTGCGGGTAAACCGGAGTCCTCAAGCTTACGCAAACCAGAGGATTGGTTGAGTAGGCGCATTACCACCGATTCGCCGTACTGAGTCGGCAATGTCGACATACGAATGTCGATCGACTGACCACGTACTTTAATATTAAAGCGACCGTCTTGTGGCAAGCGCTTCTCGGAGATATCTAAATGCGCCATCAATTTAAGACGAAGTACCAAAGCTGAAGCAATGTTGACTTCGTTCAGTAACGTTTCATGCAACACACCATCGACGCGCTGACGCAAACGTAGGACTTTGTCGTCTGGTTCAATATGGATATCCGAAGCGCCCACTTGAACCGCATCTTCAAACATCGAATTAACCAGCTTAACAACCGTAACTTCTTCGCTGTCTGCTCCGTCAATACCGTAATCAAATGCCTCGACATCCTGGTGCTCAGCTTGCAACTGCTCGGCAAACGATGCGATTTCTTTGGTTCGGCGGTAGTAACGGTCAAAGCTTTCAACCAGTTGACGCTCTGGGGCAATGATGAATTCCAGATTGTATTCGCCCAACAAGTTCATTAATGACTCTTGAGTAAACAAATCCGCAGGATCACTCATTGCAACACGCAACGTATCACCATTTTGAGCGACGACCATGGCACGTAAGCGTCGAGCATGAACTTCAGGAAGAATCGGCACCGCCTCTGCATCGACAGGCGCACGACTTAAATCAATCAGCGGTAAACCCAGTTGCTGCGATAAAAACTCGAGCATCTGCTTTTCACTGATAAAACCAAGGTCAATCAATGCATCACCAAGCTTCTGCCCTGTACTATGCTGCGCTGCTAACGCTTGTTGCACTTGGTCTTCAGAAACAATACCTTCTTCAACCAACAGATCGCCAAGGCGTTTTCTCAACTGAATTCTCATTGCGCACTCTCCAGTTGTTTTAAGATGTTCAGACGATCACGAATAAATGCCTGAGATTGATTTGAGATACCCACTTTACCCAGCGCCTGCTGATAAGAAGCAATCGCCGATGTAAAGCTTAAAGTGCGCTCCTGTTGAATCGCGAGGCCTAGCCACCAGCGTGCATTTTCTGGTTCACGCTGCGTCAGTAACTGGTAGCTTTCGAGCGCAATGTCATTTTGCTTCTGCTTTTGAGCCAATGCAGCACGCATCGCAAGATAATCACGAGTCGGTGAATCCGGCAGGTAGGCTAATGGGCTGAGTGCTGCTTCTGGTTGATCTGCTTTGACTAAAAGCTTGGATAACGCTAAACGCAAACCTTGGTTATCTGTATCGAGCTGAATGCCAGCTTGTAGAATTTCATAAGCTTTGCGTGTATCCCCTTTACCAAAGTAAAGCGCCGATAGCTTCTGGCGAGCTTCGACGTTACTTGGTTGATAACGCAATGCTTCGGAGAAAGCAGCCAGTGCTGTCTTCATGTCATTGGCATCCATGGCTTTGTCTGCACGACCTAGCGCTTTCTCCGCCAACTGTTGATGCGTCAATTCCACTTGTTCAATACGCATTGAACTGTCTTGTGCTGCCGTTGATGTTTGTTGCGTACTGCCACTCAAACTCGCTAATAAAATAGGCTGCTCTTGTGCGCTGACGACTTGCTTACGAGGCTCGAAATCGTCGACTTGTGGAACCGCTTTCACCACAGGAACTTGTACCGTTACTTTGGGTCTTTCAATTCTTTGCGCATACACCACATTGTCTAACTCAGGCGTCACCTTACTTGTTGGTGAGTGGCTCACTTCAACCACTTGAGCGGAAGGACGATTAGCCTGACTAACGGACATCACGGTAGTCGTCGCCATGTTTTCAACGGGCGCAGGACCTTGAGACACAGCCCATCCGCCGACGGCTAAGCTCAATGAAAAGCCACCAACGAGCCAAAGCCACGGTTTGCTACGTGAGATACTCGGAATATCGGCCTTGGTTAAATCCGAAGGCGATTCTTTTTCAGCAAGTTCTGATAATGCTTTATTGATGGCACTCAAGGTTAGCTCCATCCCCAAAATCTTGGAGTTTTAAACTTAGGTTTACGTGCATCGAAGGTATCGTGCATCGCAACGTAAACGTGTTGATTTTTCAAAAGCGTACAACGGTCATTAAACGCCGAAAGCAGGGCTTTATGGCTAATTTGGTTAATCAAACGAGGAATTCCCATCGCCGAACGCCAAATGGCTTTCTTCTGCTCTATTGAAAAGATATGCGCACCATTACCGGCCTTGTCTAAACGGTTATTGATGTACGCCACCCCTTCTTCAATAGAGAGAGGGCGAAGTTGGCAACTGAACGTAATGCGTTGACGAAACTGTCTGAGTTCATGCGTTTCTAAACGCTCATCCAATTCAGGCTGACCAAATAAAACCAATTGGATCAGCTTATCTTGTTCGGTTTCTAAGTTGCCGAATAAACGTAGAGTCTCGAGTGCTTCTGTTGAAAGCGCTTGTGCCTCATCGACAATAAGAACAGTGTTCTTACCTGAAGCGTGTACTTCAATCAGATGCTCTTGAATCAGTGAAACGATTTTTAATGGGTCGGTATCTTCGATGCCAAGCTCTCTTGCGACTGCAAACTGAAGCTGCTCACCGCTCAATACTGGATTAGGCAAATAAACCAATTCCACTTGTGATTCGATTTGTTCAATCAGCTTGCGGCAAACCATCGTTTTACCTGTGCCGACTTCCCCAGTCACCTTGATAACCCCTTCTCCCATTTTGACCGCAGCCATAATAGTTTGAATGGCCTCATAATGAGGGACTAACCCCAGAAACATTTCTGTGTTTGGGGTTAGAGAAAAAGGCTGAACTCGAAATCCAAAATGCGACAAGTACATAGTCGAATCACAAAACCACGTTTAAACGACACTTCCTAACGCTGATTACTCAGCGTCAGGGAACCACTCTTGCAATAAATCACGTGAACGCTCTAGCTCTTTCTGCCACGTGTTCACACCAACAACCGTTGGCTTTAGCAAAATAACCAACTCTGTTTTTTGCGTCACATTGTTGATGTTGCGGAATAAATTACCAAGCGCGGGTACATCACCTAAGAACGGTACTTTCGATACTTGCTCTAGGTTTTGCTGCTTCATCAAACCACCAATAACAACCACATCACCATCTTTTGCGCGAATTACAGAATCAGATTCACGAATCGAGCTTTTCGCTAGTGGAAGTTGGATGTTTTGGAAGTCACCACCAAGGTTGAGGTTCTTAATCTCTTCTTCCACTTCAATAACTGCAGGATGAACGTGCAGGAACACATTGCCTTTATTATCGATTTGCGGAGTCACATCTAGAGAGATACCAGAGAAGAAAGGTGTAAGCTCAACTTCAGGCACCGCGTTGGAGTTCTCGCCATTACCTGCATTACTTGACAGCTCGGTAACGAAGTACTCGTCGGTACCCACTTTAATGACGGACTTTTGATTGTTTGCTGCGGTGATGCGCGGACTAGAAAGCACGTTCAAATCACCTTGAGTGGCCATGAAGTTCATTACCGCTTCAAAGTTACCATCAGAAAAAGTAACGTTAGTTTGTCCACCGAGTAGCGAGCCAATTGCATCTAAAGGTAGTGTCACTGGGTTTCGGTCAACGACAACACTACCCGAGTTACCAATAGAGGCTGACATATTTGACCAATTGATACCCTGTTGGTAACCGTCACTTAATGTGACTTCTAGAATTTTTGCTTCCAGAATAACCTGACGTTGCATACGTTCTTGAGAGACACCCAAGAACTCACGAACTTCGCGAATCTCATCAGGGAAGGCACGAACGGTTATCACACCAGCTTGTGGGGTAACGACAACACTCTGGCCTTTGCCAGATCCAATAAGGTTCGCGACCGCTTGTTGCAGCATCGGCCAAAAATCACTTTCTGTGATAGTTTCAATGCGAGTACCACCTGTCGATGTTGTCGAGCTGTCGCCGTTATCGCTGTTTGAATCTGACGAATCAGAGTCATCAGAACTACTACCTGAATTTGATGTACCCGCAGACGTCACCGACCCAGTCACAATGCTCGTTAATGAACGACCAGAACGCTTGAACTGTAGGTAATCGACAGGAATCGTAACTGTGCGCATACCTGCTGGGTAAATTTGAATCACTTTGCCTGACTTCACAACGTCATAACCATACATGTTTTGTACGACATTAAGAACTTCGTCCAGTGTCACGTCTGATAGGTTAACCGTAATATTGCCTTGTACAGCAGGGTGGATAGCGACACTGTATTCCGTTCCTTTCACTAAGGAAGCAAAGAAGCTGCGCGCTTCAACTGCATTAGCTTGGATACGGAAACGCTTCAGAGTGCCTTGCTGAGAAGAAACACTGCTGTCTAGGTTCGGCATAAGATCGGCTTGCACAGAAGAAGGGATATCTTCAAGTGCACGACTGTTTGCTTCATTGATAGATTCATTTAGTGCTTGCTTCACTTCTACTGGGTCACGGTGACCCATAGAACAACCCATTAAGGAAGCAATCACTATTCCTACAACTAATTTGCGCATATCTGATCAGGCTCTGGTTATTATTTTTTTACGTTCAAACCAAAAAGCTCTAGTTTCCACTGACGGTCACCACGCTTTAAAGTTACAAATTCACTATTGATATTGGCTACTCGATATCCGTTAAGTTTCACGCCAGGCTCGACAATACGGTTATTCAAAATAGCGACACATTCAGTGTTCGGCTTACATACGATGCTATTGAGCGTTGGTAAGCGGTACTGTTTTGCTTTCGGTTTGGCTTGCGATTCTGTCGCTGTTTTTTGCCAGCCAAGAGGCGCTGTTGGATCTTGGTTGGCCCAACTAGAACCGGCTGCAACCACAAGAACAAGTGAGGTAATGAGTTTCTTAACCACCAATAAATTCCTCTCTAGAACCTAATGTGTACACTTCCAACACCAACTTCGCTTTTGGATACGCTTCAACTTTATAACTGAAGCTGCGCCAGTAGTAACTTGCTGGCAAGCTTTCTAATTTGGTCAAGTAGTTAGCGATAGCAAAGTAGTCACCTGTTAACTCCATACGCACTGGGTGCACGTAGTATCCGGAGTATTGCGACGCTTCTTTATCTTCCGTTATCGGCTCCGCAGGCAATGTCTGAAGCGACAATAAATGAATTCCGCTTTGCTGCTCTAATACACTTTCGAGCAAAGCTGCCATCTGTGAAGGTGTAATAAGATGTTCAATGATCTCTGAAAGCTGCATCGACAGATGTTGACTCTCAGTCAGCAATTGGGAAATTGCTTGATCAATCTCTGCGTTAGGATCCTTTTTCAATTGAGCCTGAATACGCAAAATGTCAATTTCGGTTTTTTGATTAGTCTGCTTCAAGTTACTCAAGAGTTTGTCGTTACTCACCACTTCATTGAGCTTTGGTTCCAGTACCAAAGTAAACAGCAGCATCACGACAGTGACCAATCCACATAATGCGATCAGAACTTTTTCGCGTGCGCTCATTTCATCAAAGCGCTCTTCTAAAGAAAGCCAGAATTCGTTCATTTTTCTTCTTTGCCTCCGCGCGTCTTCAATTCAAAAGTCACGATATTGTCGTCATTACGACCAATCTTCACATCATCAAAGGTACGACCAATTAAACTGATCTCATTCTTGAACTGGCTGACCCAATTGGGAACAGAACTTGGCGTTCTTGCCAGACCTTTTAAATCTAATGTGTTGTGGTCGATACGAATTTCAGACAAAGAAATATTATTGCTGCCAAGCTTAGCGAGCGATTGCATCACGCCCGAATAACCTGTGCGTTGGGAATCATCATATTTACCAACGGCTTTCAGTGAATCACGCTTGGCTTTTACTTCACGCTCCAGACGCGCTTTGGCAGCGAGTTTATTGGTGTCTGGTTGATGCTTGCGTAACTGAGCTTGGTAACGATCTAACTCAGATTTCATGATGTTGCCTTTGCTTTTTACAATGGCGATTTCATCTTCTACGCCATCACTTTGCCAAGTCACATAACCGTAAGAAAGGAAAATAACCGCGGCAGCCACACCCCAAGAAATCGCCACGTTTTTTAGCGTTAGCAGGTTCTTTTTCGGTTTTAAGAAATCTGGATACAGATTAACGCGTCGAGTATTAGACGTTGCTGCCGTATCGGCTAAGACATGGCCAGAAGGTTCATGATCTTCAGCCAATAATGCAGAAACCTTCGTGCTTAAACGATAGTTAAGTGACTCAACCAGTTCATTTTCATCTTCATCATCACAACATACTTTCAACTGATGCAATTGCACGTGGCGAAGTTGAGAAGAGAGGTAATCAATCGAGCGTTGCAACTCAAGAGATAGACTGTCCATCTGCAACTCGCTAGACGGCACACCTGTTAGTGGTGGGGTGACACTACGAATAGAGCGGTGGAATGCGATGGTATGCTCGACAAACGCACTGATGCGGAAGTGTCCTCGAGCACTGCGTTGAAGCAATAAAAAGTTGCCAAGTTCACCAGAAGTATCCCCCCAAACGTCATCTTCAGGAATGATCGCTTCCAAAGGCAATTGAACTCGACTTGCCAGCAATACCAACTTATCGAGGATCTTTCGTGATAAGACGTAAGCTTGAACTTTGTTTGAGTTAGGTAACTCAACCGCATCGGCAATGATGTCGATCGCACGTTCAGAGATCAGCTCTTTTAGCAAGAATGGTAGTGCAGCAGGCCACTCATTACGCGGCATCGCTGGCTTATCAATTTGATACATCTGATAGTAGTTGTGAGAAAGCACAACCGCTAAAGAATCGTAAGAGCTTGCAGCAACGCTTAACGCTTGCTCACATGCGCGCTCCCAATTCGATTCTGAGATCTCAAACTTGGATGGTCGACTGCTTTTAAGGGGTGATGATAAATAAACTGCGTCTGGCTGAATAACCAAAAAGCAAGTGCGACCACCGACCGATGATCGCTTGAGCTTGTCGAGTACTGCTTTAAAATCCATGATTATTATCTTTATTTTTTTCGCCAGCGATTTCTTCTTCCCAACTTCACTTGAGATTCAGATTGAGAAAGTTGCATTGATTCAGAGCGAGGAAGGTATTGCTCTTCTGAAGAGAAATAACGTCCTTGCCCACCGTGAACCCCCAATTCAATTAGGGTGTTCAGCTCGTGCTTATTCTCAATTCCCACTGCTATTATTTTTGTTTTACTGTTTGCGGCCGCACCCAACATACTGCGAACAAACAACTGGTTCTCATGTCTCTGGTCGATTTTTGTTACTAAGCTGCGATGTAGCTTGAGATAACGAATGTCCACTTCTTTTAAGTAATGCGTGCTGACGATAGTACGCCCCGCTTGCCCAATCATAAGGTGGCATTCTAAACCGGCCAGCATTTTAGCGACTGGTCGCATAAAGTCTAAGTGTCTTACAAATTGTGCTTCTACAAACTCAAAAATGAGACACTTTCTTTGCTCTCGTGACAACTGTAAGAGTTCATCACGGAACCATTTGAAATATTCTCGATGCCCAAAAGGAATCACATTGAGGTTAAGAACATACGTCTGACTACTATCGAAGTTGTGTTTAAAGTCTTTTAAGAATTTATTAACAACTGCGCGGTCCATTTGCGCTTCATAACCGACTTGTCGCACCGCTGAAATAAAACGAGACGCTTTCACAATTCCATTTTCTGGATCGCGAATCCGACATGTTAACTCGTCGTGCAAAGGTTTTTTATGCGCCACATCACTTATTAGATAGGCAGATTGTGCGTAGAGTATCACATTTTTAGATGTGAGTGCTGAATCAAATAACGTACGCCATCTCACACTCCCTCGAGCATCTTCATCATGATTCCACTTTTTAAAGCGGCTCCAGTTGTTATTGTTCTGTAACTGGGCACTACGTAACGCCGTCTCAGCCTCATCAATGATTTGGCTGTGACGCTCACCCTCTTTATAAGTTGTGATACCAATGTGGCACCAGTTATCCAACTCTAACGGATATGGCGGGTGAAGCTTTTCCAATTGGCGAATGCATTGAGAAGCTAAGTTAGCCACATCTTTTGCGGATTGATGAGGCAAGAAAAGTGCAAAATCGGCATTGTAGTAGCGAGAAAACACCACGTCAGGATAACGCTGAACTAAATTGGAAAGTAAGCTACCCACTTCCACAATAAACTCATCACAGGTTTGCTTGTCCTGCTCTTCTTCTACAAGTTTCCAGTCTTGGATTCGAATCAGCAGTACTGCACCGCGTGCACCACTTTCCAACAAGGCTGATTCCAACTTACTGTCAAACAACACTCGGTTCGCCGTTCCAGTAAGTTTATCGAGGAAAGTTTGAGTACGAATAAAGGTATCGAATCGGCTACGTTCTTGACGCGCATCCTGCAACTCTTCAATCAACACATCGAGCGCTTCACTCGCCGTGTAAGGCCATTCTCGCTCATCTCCCTTTGCATATTGTTCAACGCGGCCAGCCAAAATCATTCTGCCGCGCTCTTCAAGCATTTCGGAGCCTGCCAGTTGCTCTTTTAGCCAAGCAACACCGCGCATTAAACAGAAGATGATCAGAACTACAGCAAGCGTGATAGACCAAAGCGCTTGCATTGAGTAGCTGTAACCTAGATAGGGAGGAATAACCTTAAAGTAAATAACATAATCTTGGTTGTGAGTAAGTGGGTACTCTTGCTCAAACAACACTGAGCTGTCTATTTTATGGGTGGTGTCTTTGAAGCGGTAAACCACGGCATCATTCGCCGAGAGGGTCATCTCGACAATGTTGCTGGCTTGAAGCATTTTCGGCATCCAGCGCTGCATCGAGTATGCGGCATCAGGATCTTCCATCTCTTTATCAACAACCTCAACGATCCCTTCCAAATAATGGGTGAGATACTCTTGCCCTAGTCGTTTAAAAGAGAGGGTGCCGCCGACAAACAAGATAAACATTGCGCATATAACGATCATAGTGACAAAAGCCACCAGCCGCGTGCTTAGCTTAAGAGTTGGGGTATACCTCATGAATACCAAATTCCTTTTCTATTCATCATATACCTTATTGAAATATTTATACTTGATAAGCGTTCAGTAAACAATCGTATTCGTGTGAATGTGAGAGACTGAGGCGGAAAGAAACAAACCATCATTCGATATTTGAGAGTGAAGGTCTTCGAATTACAATTCGAAATGATTACAGTCCTTTCAGACAAACCATGAAAATAAAAAAGCCGCGAAATTCGCGGCCTTTTAAATGCAATCTTGAAGACTCTACTTAGAACGGAATGTCGTCGTCGAAGTCCATTGGTGGCTCGTTGTATTGCTGCTGTGGTTGCTGCGGAGCCTGTTGTTGAGGTTGCTGCTGTTGCTGTGGAGCGTTGTACTGCTGCTGAGCTGGTTGTTGAGGCTGACCCCAACCGCCTTGCTGTTGCTGCTGTTGACCACCCATAGGAGCGCCACCTTGAGCACGACCGCCTAGCATTTGCATTACACCGTTGAAGCCCTGAACAACCACTTCAGTAGTGTAACGGTCTTGACCACTTTGATCTTGCCATTTACGAGTTTGAAGTTGGCCTTCAACGTAAACTTGAGAACCTTTACGTAGGTACTCACCTGCTACTTCCGCCAACTTGCCGAATAGTGCAACACGGTGCCACTCTGTTTTTTCGCGCTGTTCGCCAGTCGCTTTATCACGCCATGACTCAGAAGTCGCAATCGTAATGTTTGCAACTGCACCGCCATTAGGCATGTAACGAATTTCAGGGTCGTTACCTAGATTCCCCACCAAAATAACTTTGTTAATTCCACGGCTGGCCATGATGTGCTCCGTTTCACTCTGGATATATATGTAAAATTTTAGCGCATAAGAATACACGCTTTGATGTTTTGATTAAAGCCTAATCCCATTGTGGGTTGTCATTGAAAGTTGTGGAATCGAAATCTCACTTCAACTCCAAGGCGTAGCATTTTTGATTCGTTTTGCAGACATCGTTTCGTGAACCTTTGAATCTCAACGCATTTCTTATTGAACCCTATGGCTCTGATTTATGTTTGATGCCAACGTATTCAGCGTTATGAATTCAAGGAGAAAAGACCGCGTGAAAAAATCGGCTTATGCGAGAAAACTGTTTCTGATCAGCATGGAAGACCATGCAGAGAAAAAAGTTGAAGACTTGGTCAAATACACTGACATTGATATTCCAGTGATCTCCACCGAAGCGCTTATGGAAGCCAATCCCAAACATCGTAATAAGATCTTAATGATCGATTTCAGTGAGCACAAATCCTTGGTTCAGTCGATTAAGAACCTTCCGTTAATATGGAAAAACTTTGAGACCGTCGTATTTAACGTCCCTAAGCGTTTAACTACAGATGAACTATTAGCGTTTGGTCAATTAAAGGGAGTCTTCTACCAAGAGAGCTCACTTGAGCAAATCGGAGAAGGGCTAAAAGGCATCGTAAACGGCCAAAATTGGTTGCCACGAAACGTAACCAGCCAACTTTTACATTACTATCGCAACGTCATAAACACACATACTGCGCCCGCTACTGTCGATTTGACTATTCGTGAACTGCAAGTATTACGCTGCCTTCAAGCAGGTGCATCAAATAATCAAATGGCTGAGGAGTTGTTTGTTAGCGAATTCACCATCAAGTCTCACTTGTATCAGATTTTCAAAAAACTGTCGGTTAAAAATCGCGTGCAAGCCATCGCTTGGGCTGATCAAAACTTGATGTCTTAACCAGCAGAGCAGCACAAAAATAATTAAAGGTGTGTTGCTCATGCTTCTTTGCACTTCCTGTCTCACATTTTTTCCTACTTAATTCATGATTCATATGCCGCTCTCATGTTAAAGTGTCGCTCAGATTCTTTATTAAAAAATTGAGAAAGGATATTCCCCCAATGATTAAAAAATGTCTGTTCCCTGCGGCGGGCTATGGTACGCGCTTCCTTCCGGCGACAAAGTCCATGCCAAAAGAGATGATGCCTGTAGTGAACAAGCCGCTAATTGAATACGGCGTTGAAGAAGCGATTCAAGCTGGTATGAATGGCATGTGTATCGTAACAGGTCGTGGCAAACACTCGATCATGGATCACTTCGATAAAAACTATGAGCTTGAGCACCAAATCAGCGGCACTAACAAAGAAGAACTGTTAGTCGACATTCGTGAAATCATTGACTCAGCTAACTTTACTTACATTCGTCAACGTGAAATGAAAGGCCTTGGCCATGCGATCCTAACGGGTCGTGAACTGATTGGTGACGAACCATTTGCCGTTGTACTTGCGGACGATCTTTGTGTGAATGAGCAAGAAGGCGTACTGGCTCAGATGGTGGCGTTGTTCAAACAGTTCCGCTGCTCAATCGTTGCGGTTCAAGAAGTACCAGAAGAAGAAACACACAAATACGGCGTTATCTCAGGTGAGATGATCAAAGATGATATCTACCGCGTAGACGACATGGTTGAGAAACCAGAGCAAGGTACAGCGCCAAGTAACCTAGCGATCATCGGTCGTTACATCCTGACGCCAGATATCTTCGAGCTAATCGAGAACACAGAACCAGGTAAAGGTGGTGAAATCCAAATTACTGACGCTCTGCTTAAACAAGCAAAAGCAGGCTGTGTATTGGCGTATAAATTCAAAGGTCAACGTTTTGACTGTGGTAGCGTAGAAGGCTACATCGAAGCCACTAACTACTGCTTCGAAAACCTTTATCTAAAGGATGAGAAAAAATCAGAGCTAGGTAAGCACGCAACTAAGAAAGAAGCGTAATCATACCCAAACTATTGATTATAAAGCCTGACTAACCGTCGGGCTTTTTCTTACTGTTTTTTTGTCCAGTATTCCCTTTGCACATTTCTCACACTATGTAATACTTGCGTGACTTGGTTATACATAGAGCAAAAACGATGGATAAAATAGAAGTTCGCGGTGCCCGCACCCATAACCTCAAAGACATCAACCTTACGATCCCCCGCGATAAACTGACTGTTATCACTGGTTTAAGTGGTTCTGGTAAATCTTCTCTCGCTTTCGATACCTTGTATGCGGAAGGCCAGAGACGTTACGTTGAGTCATTATCCGCTTACGCTCGTCAGTTTTTATCTCTTATGGAAAAGCCAGATGTCGATCATATCGAAGGCTTGTCTCCAGCTATCTCTATCGAGCAAAAATCGACGTCACACAACCCTCGCTCAACCGTCGGTACCATTACGGAAGTCTACGACTATCTGCGCCTGCTTTACGCTCGTGTTGGTGAACCTCGCTGCCCGACTCATCATACGCCGCTTGCCGCTCAAACCGTCAGCCAAATGGTCGACAAGGTTTTAGAGTTGCCAGAGGGCAGTAAAATGATGCTCCTTGCTCCTATCGTAAAAGAGCGAAAGGGTGAGCATGTTAAAACGCTAGAGAACCTCGCAGCACAAGGGTTTATTCGCGCACGCATCGACGGTGAAACTTGTGATCTTTCCGATCCACCGCCACTAGAGCTACATAAAAAACACACGATTGAGGTGGTTGTAGATCGCTTTAAAGTGCGTCCAGATTTGCAGCAACGTTTGGCAGAATCATTCGAAACCACATTAGAGCTTTCTGGTGGTATCGCAGTTGTTGCGCCAATGGATGGCGACGGTGAGGAAGTAATTTTCTCAGCAAACTTTGCCTGCCCACTTTGTGGTTACAGTATGCAAGAGCTTGAGCCTCGTTTGTTCTCATTCAACAACCCAGCTGGTGCTTGTGGCACTTGTGATGGTTTAGGTGTACAGCAATATTTCGATCCTAGTCGAGTGATTCAAGATGACTCGCTCAGCTTAGCGCAAGGGGCAATTCGAGGTTGGGATCAGAAAAATTACTACTACTTCCAAATGCTAACAGCCTTGGCGGATCATTATGGCTTTGACCTTCACGTTCCGTTTAACTCCTTACCGAAGAAGACCCAAGACATTATTCTTAAAGGTTCTGGGCGTACCGAGGTTGAGTTCAAGTACATTAACGATCGTGGTGATATCCGCGTTAAACGCCATCCATTCGAAGGAATCCTAAACACCCTTGAGCGTCGTTACCGCGATACCGAATCAAACTCAGTACGCGAAGAGCTTGCAAAATACATCTCAACCAAATCTTGCTCAAGCTGTGGTGGCACTCGTTTACGCCTTGAAGCTCGCAATGTTTTTATTGCCGATACAACATTGCCAGAGATCGTTGAACTCAGCATTGCGGATGCATTGGATTTCTTCCATACACTGAAGCTAGAAGGTCAACGCGCTCAAATCGCAGAAAAAGTGATGAAAGAAATCAATGACCGTCTGCAGTTCTTGGTTAACGTTGGTTTGAACTATCTAAACTTGTCACGCAGTGCAGAAACCCTCTCAGGTGGTGAGGCGCAACGTATTCGTCTAGCGAGCCAAATTGGTGCTGGTTTAGTGGGGGTAATGTACGTTCTGGATGAGCCATCAATAGGCCTCCACCAGCGCGATAATGAACGCCTATTGAAGACCTTGACCCATCTACGAGATTTAGGCAATACGGTATTAGTTGTTGAACACGATGAAGATGCTATTCGTTGTGCTGACCACGTAATCGATATTGGTCCCGGCGCAGGAGTGCACGGCGGTAACGTGGTCGCGGAAGGTACGATGGAAGACATCATCGCTAACCCGAACTCACTAACGGGTCAGTACTTAAGTGGCGCAAAAGAGATTGCGATCCCAACAAAGCGCACACCACGAGATCCAAAGAAAACGGTTGAGTTACTGGGCGCTACTGGTAATAACCTTAAGAATGTCGACCTTTCGATTCCAGTTGGTTTGTTTAGCTGTATTACGGGCGTATCAGGCTCAGGTAAGTCGACTCTGATCAACGATACCTTCTTTAAGATTGCTCATACTCAATTGAACGGTGCAACAACGGCGCACCCTTCACCTTATAAATCGGTCAAAGGTTTGGAGCATTTCGATAAAGTTATCGACATCGACCAGAGCCCAATAGGTCGAACGCCACGTTCAAACCCAGCGACTTACACGGGTATCTTTACCCCGATTCGTGAGTTGTTTGCAGGCACACAAGAATCGCGCTCTCGTGGCTACAAGCCGGGCCGTTTTAGCTTTAACGTGCGTGGCGGTCGCTGTGAAGCATGTCAGGGTGACGGTGTAATCAAAGTAGAAATGCACTTCCTACCCGACGTCTACGTTCCTTGTGACGTATGTAAGGGTAAGCGCTACAACCGTGAAACACTTGAAGTGCGTTACAAAGGCAAGACCATTGATGAAGTACTGGAAATGACTGTAGAAGATGCACGTACCTTCTTCGACCCTGTCCCAGCCATTGCTCGCAAACTGCAAACGCTAATGGATGTAGGTTTGTCTTACATTCGCTTAGGTCAGGCAGCAACCACGCTCTCTGGTGGTGAAGCACAACGTGTGAAACTAGCACGAGAACTCTCTAAGCGTGACACAGGTAAGACCTTGTACATTCTGGATGAGCCAACAACGGGCCTGCACTTCCACGACATTCAACAATTGCTGACCGTTTTACACCGCCTGCGTGACCACGGAAATACAGTCGTAGTTATTGAACATAACCTTGATGTCATTAAGACAGCAGACTGGATTATCGACTTAGGACCAGAAGGCGGCCAAGGTGGTGGTGAGATAATTGCACAAGGAACACCAGAAGATGTGTCTCAGATCGAAGGTTCACACACAGCTCGCTTCCTTAAGCCTATGTTGAAGTAGAAAAAACAGGTAAAGTACAAAGACCAGCCATTGCTGGTCTTTTTTCATTCAAAACAACACAATAACTATGGCTACTATACACGTCAGTGGAACCAAGCTTTCTCCAGGTAAAGTGCAAGTTCCTCTTAATCGCAAGTTCCTCATCACGCTAGCAGCACTCTTTTTGCTGGCGATGCACTTTTTTATGCCAAATCCGGGCGGTTCAGGGCTAGCATTGTCTTTTAACGCAACCACGTGGATGGCGTTCAGCTTTGCGCTCGGGATCGGCTGCTACCAACTTGCGACCAACCGTGTATTACGCTATTCCAAATTAACGATTGGTCTGTTGATTAGCTGCATCATCATGACATTGCCTATCTTTTATCCAAATGCGGATAGCGCACTGGCAGCGAATAAATTAATTGGCCTGTGGTGCGGCATGCTGTTTTTTATTGTGTTGCAGCAATTCCATTTCAGTAACAAACATCGCCAACGTTTACTGTGGTTTATCGTTCTTGCGGCTGTGATAGAGGCTCTATTTGGCCTCACTCAATACCTTTACCTCAAGCCAGGTAACGTATTTGGGTACGACACTGTTGCTAATCGTCCTTATGGTATATTCCAACAGCCCAATGTCATGGCGAGTTTTCTTGCGACAGGCTTAGTGATCGCAAGTTATCTGCTTGTCCGTCAACCTTATAAATACTCGCGTAAGCTTAGCGATATCTATCTGCTTTATGCTGTGCCAGTACTTACCCTGCCGCTGATTGTCGCATTGGCATCTCGAACAGGGTGGCTTGCTTCTATCATCGCGATCCTATTAGTCATTCCGTACATGTACCGCTTCGCAACTAAAGCTAGGTTCGTACGTTGGGTAGTTGCAATGGCAACAGGTTTGGCTTTATCTATTGTGATCATGCAGATCGCTTTTCCTGATGGTAGCGGATTAGCCAGTGAAAAAGTGAACATGGAATCTCCGAGAGCTTACACCTTCCCACAAACGCTCGATATGGTGATTGAAAAACCATTTACTGGTTACGGTTATGGTAAATTTGAATCGGAATACATGCTCTATACGGCTCGCCAACACGCTCTAAATGAGAGTTACCCTGCGGGTTTACCATCGATGGATCACCCACATAACGAACTCTTGTATTGGTCTGTAGAAGGCGGGTTGTTACCAATCTTGGGGATTTTCCTCGCGATGGCGTTAGTGCTACACCGAATCTATCAGGCCAAACGAGGGACACGTCTAGCCTTACTCGCCCTCTTCATCCCTATCATCCTCCATTCACAGCTAGAGTATCCGTTTTACCACTCGCTGGTGCATTGGATCATCTTCATAATCCTACTGTACTGGGTTGACCAGCGAGTCTCTCGCTACCGTCAGGCACCTTTTAGCCGAGTGACTAAGAGTTTACTTCGTGTTTGCAGCTTAGTAATTCCAGTCGTATTCAGCTTTTATATGGTGAGTGCTCTGCATACCAACTACGTATTAACTAAGTTTGAGACCACGCGCCCAACCAATCCGGACATCCTGAATCAGGTGACAAACCCTGTAGTTTGGAAAGATCGTTTCGACTGGGATGTATACAGTACTTTCTTGAATATTGGATTGTACAAGCAAGATCCAACCTTGATTCAGCCTTACATTGATTGGTCTTTGGAGATAATTAAAGATAAGCCCCGTCCAGCGTTCTACAACAACCTAATCCTTGCATATCAAGGACTGGATGATACGAGCAAGGCAGAGCAAATCCGTGCAGAGGCACAATTCTTGTTTCCTAAGGTTGATTTCAGTGGCGTCAATTATCAACCGCCTTCTCAAGCCGTATCAGCTTCACCAACGCCAGCTTCTGGTGCTGATCAATAAACATAAAAAAGCGAAGGGATGACCTTCGCTTTTCTTTATCTCGTTGTCGAATCATTTTACTCAGTCAGCGATTCTTCTAAAGCACGCAAACACAAAGCAACATTTTCAGGTCGAGCACCATAGCCCATCAAACCAATTCGCCATGCTTTGCCGGCAAGCGCTCCCAAGCCCGCACCAATCTCAAGGTTGTAGGTTTCAAGGAGATGATGACGCACTTTAGCTTCATCAATGCCCTCTGGAACATAAATCGCGTTAAGTTGTGGTAAGCGGTACTCTTCTTCTACCACAAATTCAAAACCCAACTTCTGTAATCCTGCTTTTAGCTTCTCATGCATCAATTGATGGCGTGCCCACGCATTTTCTAAGCCTTCGTTCTTCAGGATAAGTAGTGCCTCATGAAGTGCATATAAGCTGTTCACTGGTGCTGTATGGTGATAGCTGCGTTTGCCCTCTCCACTCCAGTAACCTAATACTAAGCTTTGATCCAAGAACCAGCTTTGAACCGGTGTCTTTCTGGCTTGAATCTTCTCTATGGCAGCAGGAGAAAGCGTCACAGGTGATAACCCCGGTACACACGACAAGCACTTCTGACTTCCTGAGTACACAGCATCCAACTGCCACTCATCAACCTTAAGAGGCACACCACCGAGTGATGTCACCGCATCCACAATCGATAATAAACCGTATTGTTTGGCTAGCTTACTCAACGTTTGAGCATCACTTACTGCCCCTGTCGATGTTTCTGCATGAACAAAAGCAAGGATCTTCGCATCAGGGTTCTGCTTTAACGCTTCTGCAACTTTATTAACCGATACTGGCGTGCCCCACTCATCATCCACAACAACTGCTTCACCACCAGCACGGACTACGTTTTCACGCATGCGCTCACCGAAAACACCATTGCGACAGACGATAACTTTGTCACCCTTTTCAATCAGGTTGACGAAACACGTTTCCATGCCCGCACTGCCCGGAGCAGAAACGGCGATGGTGAATTCGTTCTCAGTTTGGAAGGCGTATTTGAGCAGTTGTTTTAGCTCATCCATCATCGCAATAAAAAGCGGGTCTAGATGGCCAACCGCTGGGCGGCTCAAGGCTTGCAAAACTTGAGGTGAAATATCAGATGGACCAGGTCCCATCAGAATACGATGTGGGGGAATAAAGCTTTGGATCGGCATGTCAGCTCCTTGATTGCAGTCATTCATCCTGAGCGTTATAAAAATTCTATTTAAAAGGTTGGCTCAGGTATCGAACTTTTCACCCTAATAGATTTTTTCTCTATCGGCAATTAGCCCTAAGTATAGAGGTCAAACCACTGTCACAAATTCGTTAATAAAAACTTTCATTCTGGTTGGAGATATTGGTTGACATTATGACAACAAAACCGTTCAATGTTTGAGCTTTATGCAGAAGAGGAGCACTGCCCAGGCAGGTGATTTGTGGAGCCGCAATTCCAATACCAATCACTCAGGGGGAGTAGTGCCGAGGTAAGTCAAAGTTGCAGGATTTGGCTTATCGGTTGACTTGGGTTGAGTCCCATCAACTGTCATCAGCGCAGTCTGATGAAGGGCTTCTGAGGGTAAATTTTCAAATTACATTCTAAATACCTCTCTATTTGCTCTGTTCCTTTCCTCACCAAAACATTGGATGTATTGGCAACCAATTGATGTTGTTATTTTTTAGGAAGTCGTGGGAGAACGCAGTGAGCGCATTTAACGTAGCGAAATTCGGTGGAACCAGTGTTGCCAACTTTGAGGCAATGAGCCGTTGTGCCACCATTATAGAAAACAATCCAAATACCCGCCTTGTCGTGAGTAGTGCTTGTTCTGGCGTGACCAACCTTTTGGTCGAACTAGCAAACGGTGTTCAGGACCAAGAACATCGCGCTAAAGTGCTGCAAAAATTAGCCGATATTCATGAATCAATTTTATCTCGATTAGAAGATGCTACTAAAGCGGCTGCCGAGGTTTACGAGATTCTAGATACAGTCACAAGCCTTGCAGAAGCGGCCTCTATTCAAGCAAGCACCAAACTGACTGACCATTTAGTGGCATGTGGCGAGCTGATGTCGACTCATATTCTTGCTCAGTTAATGCGTGAAAGAGGCATCAACGCCGCTCGTTTTGATATTCGAGATATTTTAAAAACAGATGGCAACTTTGGCCGCGCAGAACCACAACTAGCAAGTATTTCAATGCTAGCGCAAGAACAGCTGGTTCCTCTTTGCCAAAAACATGTCGTCATTACACAGGGCTTTATTGGCTCAGATGAAGAAGGCAACACCACGACATTGGGTCGCGGTGGTAGTGACTACAGCGCAGCTTTGATTGCTGAAGGTGTTAAAGCCGCGGGCTTAGAGATCTGGACTGACGTTCCGGGCATTTACACTACCGACCCACGAATAGCCCCCAAAGCGTCACCAATTCCTGAGATCAGCTTTAGCGAAGCATCAGAGATGGCAAACTTCGGTGCGAAGATCCTTCACCCTTCTACTCTGGTACCAGCACTCCGTCACGATATTCCGGTCTTCGTTGGCTCTTCTAAAGAGCCAGAAAAAGGTGGTACGTGGATTCGACACCAAGTAGAGAGCTCACCGCTATTCCGAGCCCTTGCTCTTCGTTGCAATCAAACTATGGTCACTCTGCGCAGCGTGAACATGTTCCATGCTTACGGATTCTTAGCGAAAGTGTTCGAGATCCTGGCTAAACACAAGATCTCGGTGGACTTGATCACCACATCTGAAATCAGTGTGTCACTCACTCTCGATCAAACAGACACATCAGGTGGTGCTCCGCAGCTACCACAGGCAGTACGCGAAGAGCTCGAAGAATTGTGTACAGTAGAAGTTGAGCACGACCTCTGTTTAGTCGCTCTGATTGGTAACAACATGAGCGAGAGCAAAGGCTATGCTAAGCAAGTCTTCGGAACACTAGAGGACTTCAACTTACGTATGATTTGTTACGGTGCAAGCCCACATAACTTATGTTTCCTTGTTCATGAGTCTGTATCACGACAAGCTATTCAGAAACTGCACACAGAGCTATTCGAGCAATAATCGCTACTAAATACTATGGACAAATAAAACAAAGGGCTGCACGTAGCAGCCCTTTTCTTTTGCGTGTGGATCGATTTAACCGTTAATATTTGGACCGAGCCACTTTTCAGCCTCGATCCTATCCCAGCCCTTGCGATCAGCGTAACTTAGCATCTGATCCTCTTGGATCTGAGCGATCGCAAAATAACGTGAGTCTGGATGGGAGAAGTACCACCCAGAAACAGAGGCTCCTGGATACATCGCATAGCTCGAGGTCAAAGACATACCAATATTCTCTTCAACATTCATCAATTCCCAAAGAGGTCCTTTCTCGGTATGTTCAGGGCATGCTGGATAACCTGGAGCAGGTCGAATACCTTGGTACTTTTCACGAATCAGGTCTTCATTAGAGAGTGCTTCTTCTACCGCGTAGCCCCAAATTTCTTTACGTACTCGTTCATGCAGACACTCAGCAAATGCTTCTGCCAGACGATCCGCAACCGCTTGAATCATAATAGCGTTGTAATCATCGCCTTGTGCTTTGTATTCATCTGCGAGTTCACGCTCACCAATTCCACCAGTCACTGCAAATGCGCCAATCCAATCTTTTTTACCCGACTCTTTCGGAGCAACATAATCAGAAAGGCAATAGTTGAACCCTTTTGGTTTCTCGGTCTGCTGACGTAAATTGAGCAAAACTTTCGCTACTTCGGTACGTGATTCATCTGTGTAGACTTCGATATCATCACCAACACTCGCCGCGGGGAACAAACCACACATACCACGAGCCTTAAGCAATCCTTTACGTTCAACTCGATCCAGCAAATCATTTGCATCTTTAAACAAACGCTTCGCCTCTTCGCCAACCTCTGAGTGTTTAAAAATGGTCGGGTACTTACCAACGAGAGACCACGTCATAAAGAAAGGCGTCCAATCGATGTACTGACGCAATGTCGCAATATCGAAGTCGTCAAAAACATGGATACCTGGCTTAACGGGTGCTGGCGGTGTGTAAACGTCCCAATCAATAGCAACCTTATTGGCACGAGCTTCTTCTAAAGTGACCGGCTTGGTTCTTGGCTTTTTGCGGTTGTGTTGATCACGGACACGAACGTAATCCTCATCCAGCTTCTCCACAAACGCAGGACGAAGTTCATCAGACAACAATGATGTACATACTCCAACCGCCCGCGAAGCATTATTCACATACACCACTGGGTTCTTGTAGTTTTGTTCAATCTTAACCGCAGTATGCGCTTTTGACGTCGTTGCACCGCCAATCAAGAGTGGCAAATCAAAATCAAGACGCTCCATCTCTTTTGCTACGTGAACCATTTCATCAAGAGAAGGGGTGATAAGGCCTGATAAACCAATAATGTCGACATTCTCTTCTTTCGCTACTTTGAGGATCTTTTCGCACGGTACCATGACACCAAGGTCAATGATTTCGTAGTTGTTACACTGCAAAACTACACCAACGATATTCTTGCCGATATCGTGAACGTCACCTTTCACCGTCGCGAGCAAGATTTTGCCATTCGATGAGCCCGCTTGCTTTTCTTTGTTAATGAAAGGCTCAAGGTGGGCAACCGCTTGTTTCATTACACGAGCAGACTTAACAACTTGCGGAAGGAACATCTTACCTTCCCCAAACAAGTCACCAACCACGTTCATGCCATCCATGAGAGGGCCTTCAATCACTTCTAATGGCTTAGAGGCATTTAAACGGGCCTCTTCTGTGTCTTCGACAATAAACTCCGTGATGCCCTTTACCAGCGCATGCTCTAAACGTTTTTCTACTGGCCAAGTACGCCACTCTAGAGCCGAAGCATCTTCTTCTTTGCCAACACCCTTTCCTGCATATTCAGCGGCGATATCAAGTAGTCGCTCAGTTGAATCATCACGACGGTTGAGAACCACATCTTCTACCGCTTCACGCAATTTGTCAGGAACGTTATCGTAGATTTCTAGCTGACCCGCGTTAACGATACCCATGTCCATGCCATTTTTAAAACAGTGGTACAGGAATACCGCATGAATCGCTTCACGAACGTAGTTATTACCGCGGAATGAGAAGGAAACGTTAGAGACACCACCAGAGATCATCGCATGAGGTAAGTCGCGTTTGATATCAGCCACTGCTTCGATGAAGTCCACTGCGTAATTGTTGTGTTCTTCAATACCCGTCGCGACAGCAAAAATATTTGGATCAAAGATAATGTCTTCTGGCGGGAAGCCAACTTCATCAACAAGGATTCGATACGCATTGGTACAAATTTCAAGTTTACGTTCTCGTGTTTCCGCCTGACCAAGTTCATCAAATGCCATCACAATAACGGCCGCACCATAACGACGGATCAACTTCGCTTGTTCAACAAACTTCTCCCTCCCTTCTTTCAAAGAGATAGAGTTAACAATGCCTTTGCCTTGAATACACTTCAAGCCAGCCTCGATAACCTCCCACTTAGAAGAGTCAACCATGATTGGTACTTTTGATATCTCTGGCTCAGATGCACATAGATTAAGGAAGCGAACCATACAGGCTTCAGCATCCAACATACCTTCATCCATGTTGATATCGATAATCTGAGCCCCGTTCTCTACTTGTTGACGAGCTACTTCAAGGGCTTCATCGTAGAGCTCTTCTTTGATCAGGCGTTTAAAACGAGCAGAGCCAGTTACGTTCGTGCGCTCACCCACGTTGATAAACAAGGTTTCTTTTTCAATCGTTAGTGGCTCAAGACCTGATAAGCGGCAAGCAACGGTAAGATCAGGTAACTCTCGAGGCTTCACCCCCTCAACTGCCATTGCCATGTGACGGATGTGTTCTGGTGTCGTACCACAACAACCACCAATTAAATTTAAGAAACCACTCTCTGCCCACTCTTTAACATGTTCAGCCATATCTTCAGGTGAAAGATCATATTCACCAAATGCGTTCGGCAAACCCGCATTTGGATGAGTAGAGAGAAAGGATTCAGATATACGTGATAACTCTTCTACATACGGTCGCAATTCGTCAGGCCCAAGTGCACAGTTCAAACCGAACGAAAGAGGATTCACATGGCGTAACGAATTATAGAAAGCTTCGGTTGTTTGCCCAGATAGTGTTCGTCCAGACGCGTCCGTAATCGTGCCTGAAATCATAACTGGAAGTTTAAATCCCAGCTCTTCAAAGACGGAATCAACTGCAAAAGCACAAGCTTTGGCATTCAACGTATCAAAGATCGTCTCGATCAGAATAAGGTCAGAACCACCTTTAATTAAGGCGTGAGTTGACTCGGAATAAGCTTCAACTAGCTCATCAAACAAAACATTACGATAACCAGGGTCATTTACGTCAGGAGAGATAGAACAAGTACGGTTGGTTGGGCCAAGTACACCGGCAACATAACGCGGACGGTCAGGAGTCTTTGCCGTCCATTCATCAGCGGCTTCACGGGCCAGCTTAGCAGCCGCGAAGTTAATCTCTTCACTGAGACCTTCCATATCATAATCCGCCATCGCGATGGTCGTGGCGTTGAAGGTATTGGTCTCTAAAATATCAGCACCTGCTTCTAAATAAGCAGTGTGTATCTCTTTTATCAATTGAGGCTGACTAAGCACCAACAAATCGTTGTTGCCTTTTAGATCGCAATGCCAATCGGCAAAGCGCTCTCCTCGATAATCTTGCTCTTCAAGTTTGTAACCCTGAATCATGGTGCCCATACCACCATCGATCAGAAGAATACGTTGCTTTAACTGAGCTTCAATCTGTTGTCTTACATTACTTCCCACAGTACAGCCTCATTCCTTTTGTTATTTCTCCATCCTATCACACAAGCAACAGGAGTCTAGACGTCTAAAATAGGAATTGTAATTATTTTGTATTGTCTCGAGTTACAAAATAATCACGAAAAAATGTTTGCTATTTAGACAACATCGGCCGAGAATTCCATTCATAAAATGTTACAAATAGAGAGCTCTATGTCGGTCTATCATACTTTATGTTTTCTATCCGCGGCAGCAATGGTTATCGCCTTTGTAAACAGCAAGATAGGAAAGATGCAAACGACCATCGCCATTACCGCTGGTTCGATGATCCTTTCACTTCTCATTCTAATCGCAGGTCAAAACGATTGGTTTCATCTTACTGAGATTGCCACAGAAACCGTCACCAGCATAAATTTCGAAGATTTTCTTCTGAAAGGCATACTCGGCTTCCTGCTTTTTGCCGGTGGTTTGGGTATCAAACTTCCCAACCTTAAAGATCAAAAGTGGGAAATTACGGTACTCGCTTTAGGTGCAACGCTCTTCTCCACATTCTTCATTGGTTTTGTTCTTTACGGTTTTTGCCAAGTTATTGGTATTCAGTTTGACCTTGTTTACTGCTTACTGTTTGGCGCACTTATCTCTCCAACCGACCCGATTGCGGTTCTCGCTATTGTGAAGAAATTGGACGCTCCAAGACGCATTTCAACACAAATTGAAGGCGAGTCTCTGTTTAACGATGGTTTCGGTCTCGTTATCTTCGTCACTCTATTCACGATCGCATTTGGTACAGAAGCCCCGACGGTTGGTAGCGTAACCCTTCTATTCATCCAAGAAGCAATTGGCGGTATTGTTTACGGCTTCGTATTAGGGTTAGTTTTCCACTACTTGATTAGTGCGACCGATGACCACTCCATGGAACTATTATTAACGATTGGCGTTCCTACAGCAGGTTATGCTCTAGCTGAATATCTCCATGTTTCAGGACCACTTGCAATGGTAGTTTCTGGCATCATGATTGGTAACTGGACTCGCTTTATCGGCTTCTCAAAAGAAAGTGAAGACCACCTAGACCATTTCTGGGAGTTGGTCGACGAATTCTTGAATGGTGTACTATTCCTTCTAATCGGTATGTCGATGTTGCTATTCGAATTCCATAAAGAAGACTGGATTATGATGGCGATATCTGTGCCGCTAGTACTTGGTGCCCGCTACCTAAGTGTCTTTATTCCTTATATTGGCTTTAAACGCTACAGAAAGTACAACCCATGGTCCGTGAAGATTCTAACTTGGGGTGGATTACGTGGAGGTCTAGCTTTAGCAATGGCACTATCAATTCCATCAGGTATTTTAGTCATCCCAGAAAAACTGATTGATGTGAAAGAGATCATCATGGTGATGACCTACTCTGTTGTAGTTTTCTCGATCCTTATTCAAGGCTCAACGATAACGCCAATGATTGAGAAAGCGAAGCAAGCAGAGAAAGAAATGGAAGCCGAAGCTTCTGTTGCTAAGCATGAAACTAAAGTCTCTCAAGAATAAACTCTCTTATAATTGAAAAATTAGGCAGCCGATTGGCTGCCTTTTTTATGCCTGAACCAAGCAGCTATTAATAGAATAGACTGGCTGATTTCCCTCAAACATCGCCACGCTCTGATATCCTTCCAATATCAACAAACTCCAGTCAATACTAAAAACTCAAATTAAAACAATCCTCAAGATCCCTAGCTACACTAAGGTTGAATCGGTCGATGCTTAGTTTCAAGACTAAGTAAGATTTGGGCACAAAATACAACAGCTCGTTTACAGGCAGAATATGGCACAACATTGAACCCGATAGAGTAAGGCTATGAAAATATCATGTAGCAAACCAGAGCATTACGAACTACACCAATATTGCAGACGAGGTGTGATATGCATGGAGTTAACTCTTGGAAAGTGATGATGGAGTGGCAAATATGTGCAAAAGATAATGGATTAACCTGGCCAGTAATCTGACAGATTGGTATGGCACTAGCAGCCCACAACAAGCAACGAAGAAATTTGTGGATGCCAGAGTTGTTATTTCTAGCAAGACTTTCAAATAAGTGGCGGAGCGGCGGGCTTACACACAAGCGAGACTCATGCACCGATAGGTGAATTGAGTTGTTAAATACGAAAAAGCCCCAGCATTTCTGCTGGGGCTTTTGTCTGAATAAGTGGCGGAGCGGACGGGACTCGAACCCGCGACCCCCGGCGTGACAGGCCGGTATTCTAACCAACTGAACTACCGCTCCGCACTGGTTAGACCTAAAGTCTAAATTTAAAGCCTGGCGATGTCCTACTC
>NZ_MDAW01000133.1:0-87544 GCF_002875385.1 Vibrio sp. 10N.222.52.B12
TGCGCCCAAGTCGTTAGTACCATTAACCGTCACCGTAATGGTGCCGTCTTTAAGACCAGAGACATCAAGCGTCGCGTTCCATTTACCCAATGCAGCCGCTGTCGTGGTTTTCGTGACTTCTTTATTGTCCGTATCGACCGCTTTGATGGTCAGTTCGTCAGAAGTTTCAAAGCGTGTGCTATCGCCACTGACGACAACGCTTGCAGCGCCCGTTTCGTTAACATCACTGATATTTTCAACGGTTAAGGTTGGCGTGATTGGCAATTCATACGACGTATTGTCCTCACCCACATTACCTACTAGGTCTTTATATTGACTCACCACTAGGCCAACACCGAGTTCTGGTACGTCTGGGACATTAACGGTACCGGTCCAAACTTTCTTATCAGCAGGATCAGACGTTAGCGAAGTAACATTGTTCGCACCTAATGTTGCCGTTGCTTCTTGTAACTCTTTGTCAAACTCAAGCTTAACGTCTACTGCCTTTCCGATTTCTTGATGCAGAGGATCAAACGTTACTTTAGTCAGTGTTGGCAATACACCTTCTACCCCCAGAATCAAACTATCCCCTTTTCCGGGGATATTGTTGATGCTCTTATAGCTCCCATCATCCACCCGTATGGTTATGTCTTTATTTTCTCTTTCTGGTGTTATGTATCTGACTGTCCAAGTTATGTTGTCAGTGGTACTCCAAGATAAAGGTTTTAACTCACCGCCATTATTCTCATCTAACTTTACGTCTGAAATATCAAATTCTGTGACTTCTTCTGTAAACGTAAACGTAAGCGAGACTTCGACGCCACCAGCCAAAGGTGTGCTTGCAGTCGTCGATATTGTTAGCTCTGGAACTGTTGCTGCTTCTACTTTGTATGTTGTCGTTTTTTCCGTTTGATTGCTGACAGCATCAGACGCGATTACTTTTATCGTGTAATCTCCTGGTGATAACAAGTAGTGGAACACATAAGGTTCGCCATCGTTGGTAGGATCCGTGATTGACTGTGGCCCTACTGGTAGACCTGAACCATTGTCAGCTGTTGATGTTACTGAACTTAAGTTTTTGTCTGTTACTTGAGCAGTTATATCCAACTGATATTTGCCATCATCTGTCGCTTTGTCATCCTGCGTCGTATCGACAATCGACACTTCAGGGGCCTCATAATCAACAACTGATGCGATACCTTCGGCATCATAAGTGTTATTAAAAAGCGTAAAGTCTTTAATAGCACGTCCCATTGAGTCAGTTACTGTCACTTTGTATATGTATTCAGCTTGGTCATCAATTGCAAAATCCATGGTACCAGTCGCGCTTGACGACACAATATTGCCGTTGAAGTTAAGCGGGTCTCCGGTAGTTGGAACCATATCAATGGAATAATGAGTTGCCTTGACATGCTCCCCCTCTGTAGTCGTAATCGTGAACGATTGACTTTCTTTAGTGAATGCTAGCTTGCCTCCCAGCAAGCTAGTCATGTCATTAAATGAGAGAGTAATAGTCGGCACTGTCAGATCGATAACCTTGTCTTCACTACTTTGGTTATCCACCGCATCAGTCGCGATTACCTCAACCGTTATCTGATCACGACCTAAGAGCTGATCTTTGGATAGCTCGAAATAAGTCATGTTTTCCGTTTTTTCTTCTTCAAAACCAAGCGCTCGCACAGTGTACTTAACCCTCGCTAAACCACTGACGTCATCTTTCATCTCGACAAAAGTGAACCTAACTTTGTCATCTGGTTGCTCAGTAACCGTGATCGCATCTCCAATGACAGGAGCAGTATTATCAAATCGAATATCTTCAACTAAATCTAACCCACGGTTTTCCCAAACGTCAGTGACCAGAACCTCGATTGATAACGCTCTATTTTCTAGACCCGCATCCAACTCGTCACTATGAAATGTTGAACAGCGAGACGTGTCATCATCACTACAGGTGGTGAAGTTTCTGAAGTTATCAGCGTTATTTTTTAAGTCGTATGACTGGCCACCGAAAGTAACACTGACGTTTTCTATGTCCGAGTATTCGGCAAGCTTAACTCTAAAGTCTACATCGAGGATTTTACCATTTAATACATCACTACCTTCAGGGCTTGTAATTTCAACTACCGGCTCTTCAGTTGGTAATAAGAATTCAAACTCATGTTCTGCTGCTAAGTTGCCTGCATTATCAGTAATGTTGGAAATTTTATAGGCATGAGTAACCGTCGTCTTTTGAATGATATCGGCATACTTTTCTTTGTAACGGCAAACAGCTTCACCATTGGCATTCAAAACACAACTCTCAGCGCTAAACGGAATACCTCCAGCCATTCTAATTAACTTAGGGAAATCCGCGTTGTCGGTAATATTTACTCCTGACAACTCATCTTTGAATATCAGGTCGAACGCTAGATACTTTGTATTGGTTGGGTCATCTTTTAAATAGGTCACCTCATAACCCTGAAATACGTATTGATCTGTTTCTGGTGAAACTGTCTTTGGAGACTCTGCATCCATCATTTTAAAGTCAAACTTCTGAACTGCTACCGCTCCATTCGTGCCCGTAGTTTGGACAATCAAAACAGCAGGTGAATACGAAATATTTTCCGAGTCAACGCTGCAACTAGGCTCTTGCCCCGAAGAAATATTCTTCACGCCAGAAGTAGGCTTTTCTCCACTAGTAGGGGTATCGTTGCCATTGTGTTCCTTACGAACCCAACACTCTATGCTTTTTGCTTTAACTTCACTTAGTGTTTTGAATGTGACGTCCAGCACGCCGTCAGAAACATAGTTCTGAAAATCATGAGTAGGCTCTGCAATTTCAAGTGCGACACCATTACGCTGGACGCTTAACGTGCGGTTAATGTCGGTAACTAGTGGAGCACCGTTATGTTGGACATTATTTTCAACACTAATACTCAGTTCATAGTTCCCATCTGTACTTAGTTGAGACTGGGTTAATGTAGCTTCCCAAGTGTCCTCTGAACCGTCGACTTTATAAAACTGAAAGTCTGTCGCTTTACTTTCACCCGAGTATTTATAAGTAGATTTAATTTCTTTAACACCACTCACATCGGTTACTTTTAAAGTTAGCTTTATGTTACCTTCTTCATATATAACTCGTTCAATTAAGTCGCCACTATCTGCATAAGCAATCGTAAGATCTAATTGGGGACGCTTACTGCTCACGTTAACCAAAAAGTCTTTTGTTGATGAGTTACCACGAGTATCTGAACCTTTAACTCTAATCGTATGCTCACCATCACTTTGCCCACCTAAAGGGATTTTAAGAGCGTCAGCATTAACTATTTTTGTTCCCGGAGTACCCGGTGCTGGTTCAACATCCTCAAATATCCAGTACTCTAAGTTTTCTCGGTCTACCCCCTCAGTAGAAACGTTACCATTCGGGCCTAAATCTGTAGCTCTCAGCTCAAAGACATAATCACTATTGTAGTAACTATTAACATCGTGCCCCATCAAGCTAAATTCTGGGCCTTTGTTGTCAAAAATTACGCTATTTGTATTCGATTGACTTTCAAAACCATGAACATCTTTTGCTTTAACATAGAGACTGATGCGATTTCCTTCCCTCAGGTCAATTTTGTCAGTGTCAGCATCTACAAGAGGCATTTCGAATTTTTGACTTGGGTCGGCAGGCTTAAACGTTTTTAACACTGTAGGGTTATCTACCTGGAACAAGGATATTTCTTCAATACCAGAATCATCTGTCACTGATTCAAAAAGCACATTGAACTTACGTCCTACTACGGTGTTTTCTTTATTCAAAGCGTCTTCAATCCAAGGGGTAGAAAGTAGAACTACTGGTCCCTTATTATCAACTTGAAAGCTGAACGTCCCCTTCCTACTCTCGTTTGCTGGATAGGCTTTATCCGTTGCCGTTACATAAAATTCATTTTTGGAATCATAATTAAAGGCTTCAGCAACCAATTGAACTTTAACATCCGGCTGCTCGCCAATGAGGTATGGTTGATCACAAACGCTTGTTTCAGGATCGCAAGCTTCTAACGTTTGGGACTGACCTGAGCCTTTCCTTAGTTCGACTTTTACATTGCTACCTTGACTAAGATCACCCCAATCGATCACCGGAGTCCAAACATCGTTGCCACCCAATCGCTCTGTAATTTCCGCATCATTAACAACCGGTGGCTCAGAGTCGATATAAATACGAAACCTTGGCGCTCCATTGTCGGCATCTGACACCGCATTCCCCAAGTTATCTTCGGCGCTAACTACCGTTAACCAGTCACCATCACCTGGGTTAATTGTTGTTCCTTGAGTCGAGCAATCTTCCTGACTGCATAGGCGTACGACAAACCGATCGCTTTGGTTGGTATAAAACTGATCATATGAAACTGGGTATCTTTCGCCAGATGTCTTATAGAAAAGTAAGCTACGTTTCTCGAGTTTGTCATCAACCACATCTTTCAACTCAAAAGTTAGATCGTGGATGTTATTTTTAATACTCAGATAAACATCTTCCCCTACAGGGTTTTTATCTGGACCTATAGGAGGGATGTAACTCGCCTCGGGATAGTCATTGTCCACATACAAACGCTCCACAAGAGGCTCGGCCTCAGTATATCCATTACCTTTGGTATCGAATGCCGTTGTCTCCAGCGCAAACTCGATGATATCGGTGAGATCTGCTGACTCTGTATTTAGGGTAAAGAAGTACTCTTTTCTAAATTTATTACTATCGCCAGATTCTTGTGGTTTAAGTTCCAATGGAATTTCAGTATTAGGGTCTCCCACTGCATACCACATGCTTTGGAATTTCGGGGCTTGGTCGCCTTCCTCTACAACCCCAGATGGATCTTCTAACATTACTCTAGATACCACTTCACCCGCGACATATAGCTTGTCGCCAACCATTGTTGTGCGGCCAGTCTCTATTGTTAACGTTTGTTTCGGCGGATAAATATCAATACTGCCGCCCCCACTATCAAAGATATTATCTTCGCCAAGTTTAGGATTAGCCGTAGAAATATCATCGGCATAAAGCTGAGCAATATTATCTGCGATGCCGTATTTTTCAGTCATGATATCGTAGTAGGACTGAGCAAGATCTTTACGGTAGGTATCCGGTTTAAATACATAACCATCTAGTTGGATTTGGTTCCCACCAGCGCCAATCCCGTTTGCTTTACCATCGTAGCTAAGATCGTCATAAATAGCGGAGGCGAAATCAGAAGAGTTATTACGAGGTGTGTCCTGAGATAAGTCATCAATTGCTTCAACAAGGAAACGGTGCAGGTAGTCGTTAGAGAGAGCGCTAGGAATTGTCTCCTCAAGCATCTCATTTGTAGCGTACGCCGTAATGGTTGGATCGAATCCGAAGAATGAATCATTACCGCCAGCTAGCGCGTATTTCACATCCGTAAGAATTTGTGAGGCGCGTTCTGACGTTTTGTCACCGGCTTCTACCTGATTCCAACGATAATCAAACAAACCTGTCTGGTAAGTGGCAAGCTCGGTCACGTAATACGTATTCGAACCGTCAAGTTCAAAATATGCGCCGATATTGGCATTGTTTAGATTAACGCTCGCTTTGGCGCCTGCATCATCTTTCCATTGGTAGTAGTGAGGGTCTGTCCCTTCTACACCAATTAAACGTACTCGCATAAATTCATAATTGACAACGTCCGTCGTGGCTTCACAGGAAGCAACATCAAGCGCGGTAGTTTGATCACTTTCTGGTTGCTGAATGGTGGTACAACTTGCTAGAGAGGTAAATTCACCATTTGGGTTCAAACCTTCTAATTGCACACGTGCACCAATGAAAGGGGTCACAACCGTCATGGTCGGTAGGTCAAAACTGCTTCGGAAGTAAACTTCTTGCGTCGCACTTTCGTTGTCGGACTCGTCGATGGTTTGAATCACTAGTTTCTGGCTGGCGTTTTCTGAAACGTTTTTAAAACCATCACCAAGTACCTCTTTTACGAAAGGGACGTAGTAAATAACTTCATCGACTCTGCCTTCGCTATCTAAAATAGTTTCGTGAGGAATGCTCGCAGTGATAGTGTCCGTCGAGGCCAAGGTTTGTGTTGTGTTTTGAAATGCGTAGTTGTTGTCGTTGTTTTGGCTTACGTAGTACTTCACGACTAGTTTAAGTTTGTCAGCACTTGAGCCTAAAACCGTATCGGAGTTCACATCAGAAACTCGAACTCGCACGTAAGGGATCTTATTCTCTTTCAATACGTTGACGTGAAAATCGGCGAAATCAACGCCATCAATTGATTTCAAGCCAGAAGCAGCATAGACATAATCGATCTTCAAGTAGTCTCGGCTCGACTGCACGTTGTCTGAAGTATAGGTATCTTGCGTGTAAACCCCTTCGTACGTAGACCGTTCTCCATCTAGACTGACATTGACGTAATTCATCGATGTCCCTTCAGGGTAAGTAATGATCTGAGCAGGCGCTTGATCGTCACGGCTTACTGCATGCTGGTACTCACCGACGTTTTCTTTGGTATCGGTCGCCTTGATATCGAACGTAGTCGTAGATAAGAAATCGTCTGTCGAATACGGTTCGTTAAACTCACAAGCGCTGCCCGACTCTGCGGTCACAGGAGAACAAGACACATCTTTCGGTAGCCCACTTTTAAAAGATACGCTGACCGACTTAATGTCTTGAGACGCTTCTTTTACTATGCCTTTTAATACGTACTCTTTAAGTTCGTTGTTGATAGCGCTTGCCGAAGTAACAGAAATGACAGGTGCATCATTATCCCACTCAAAATTAACGTAATGACCTGAATTGCTACCAGGAACAAGTTCATTGCCTAAAACGTCTGCCGTGTAAAACACCAAACGAGCAGCAGTCACGTTAGAAAGGCCTGTGTCTGAGTCAACCTCAACGGCATCAATGGCTTTTGTATCGACACTTACTTTGATGTTTGTTTCTCGAACACCGACTTCAAATCCGCTTGCATCAACCGAACAAAACTCACTGCCAGAAGTTTGTTGATCGTTACATTTGAATTCGCCTGACCAAGCACCATGTAATTGATATTCCACATAAGCAGAAACAGATTGAACACCGATATCGTCATTAAGTCTGATATCTACGCTATCTGTTCTTGCTAATACATCACTATCGGTGCGAGTTATGGTTGGTGGTGTTGTATCGATTTCGGTTTCATCGCGTGGTGGAATAACACCATCGGTCGTACCATGACTTCCCAAGTCATTAATTTTTTGACTAAAAGCAACGTAATCATCAGCATCCGTCCCTGAGATATTAAGCTCTGGGTCGTTCACTACAATCAAAACGTGTTGAGAAAGATCTTGAGTGTAAACGTCGCTGGTAATTCTCTGTTGACCAAACGTAAGCGGCGTCACTGCACCTGTCGAGTCACTGATTTCTAAGCCGTCTAGAAGACCATCAGCGATGACATCACGAAATTGAATATCAGCAAAATGCATTGAGGTATAGACGTTATCTTCTGACTGATCGTATTTTTTAATAAGGTCATAAGAAAATGAAGAGTATGCTGTTAGCAAAGCCCCGTATTGGTGACCAGGAGTGGCAAAGCTACTTTGACCACCTTTCGTTATGTCAATCGGAGTGGTTTCATTGACATTGAACCCGTACATCCCATTGATACTATCTAAGGCTTCAGAGACCGCATCTGAGCCAGATTCGCCGCCAGAAATCTTATACTTAGCTAAACCAGAAACGATATTAGTCAGTGGTGTGAGCATTAATTTCTGATCACTACCTTCACTAAAATTCACTACCCCTTCTAAGCGCAAAGTCTTGCCCGCGCTCGATGACACAATTTCTTTTGTGAGAGGATCGGTGTAGCTACCTTGCTGCGCGACGACATACAAAGGCATCGAAGAGGATTCGAATTCAAGCTTGTAATCACCAAAGGCATCAGAAGTCGTACCCGCAAGCAATCTGCCGACTTTTCCATCCTTGTATTCAAACACCTCGATCTTGGCACCGTTGACTGGAGCGTCAAAAACGTTACCTGAGATGCTTCCTGTATTCCTAGCTGGCGGTGTGTTGTCACCACCATCCCCACCGCCACATGCACTCAATAAAAGTGAAGCAGCCATGAGACCTAACGTTGGTTTTAGCGTATTTTTAGTGAACATAGTAATTTGGCAGAGTATATTTTGCCGCGATTATATTATTGTCTAGGATTTTCTCAACGTGACAAAATAACCATAAAATCAAACATAAACGCTAAGAAAATAGGTAGTTTTAAACCTCTTTAGCAGCGCTACTTCACATCTATCGTTATTTAATTAGTAAAAACACAGGAATTGGCTATAACGGCGTGTAAGATTTTATTTTAAATATTATACTCCCCTCAATTTTTCGGCTCTAAGCACAGTTTTATTTTAATGACAAGTTTAATATTAAGACAACATGCGCAAAACTTTGCTCTACCCCTTGTTATCATTGCGCTCGCGATCGTTACGGGAGTGTCAGTTACCCATCAATTACTCTCCCCCAGGAATGAGATTCAAGCCATTGTTCCTAAAGTAGTAATTCACAGCAACATTCGCCAAATATACAAAACTAACTTTCGTCGCACGACCATTAAAACGGGCCGCATTGATTACTCGTTTGTAACATCTCTGATAAACGCTGGATTATCTAAAAAAGAAATAAAATCACTACTGAAATTAATTGAAAACGAATTTGACATTATTGGCTCCGTTCGAAAAGGCGATAAATTCTCAATAAAAACCCGAACTAATAGGTATAACGAAAAATACATTAGTTCTTTTTACTATTCCGGTAGTAAAAGAAACTTTTTCGTTATTAGTGATGGCAACAACAACGCATACGATGAATATGGCAATAAGCTAATTCGCAAGCCATATTACTCATTTCCACTAGCAAAAAAGCACAAAGTTAGCTCTGGTTTCAATTTAAAACGAAAACACCCAGTCACTGGATTGATTGCCCCACACTTGGGCACCGATTACGCAGTCCCAATTGGTACACCGATACAGAGTATTGCGGACGGTGTTGTTGTTAAATCACGGTATAACCGCTTTGCGGGCAACTACATTAATATTCGTCACACCAACGGCTCAATGTCTCGTTATCTACATCTATCTAGTAGCGACGTTCGTGTGGGTGACAATGTCACTAAAGGACAAACCATTGGCCGAACAGGTAATACGGGAAGAACAACCGGTCCACACCTCCATTTAGAGCTGATCGTTGATGGTGTTCCTGTTGATTATGCTCGTCGAATCAGAACCAACCCTGCTCCCCCCGTAAACATGCAAATGATGTTGGCGGCAAGAAAAGAGCGTGTAGAGCTCATTAAAGAGTTACATAAATACGCCTCTTAATATCGTTTTGGTTTCTTTTTTCAGTTCATCGCAACACAGAACTTGGCTAGTGAATACCTAAAATCTCGTCACTGTCTGTGAGCTTCGATTCGAAAGTGACCAAATCGGAGCGCCAGCAGTGCTTAAGTCGTTAAATATCTTCCTGTCACTCTTGCTCTAACATTTCCGCTCCCCCAATAAAGTGTTAAGATCATCACATGCTCGCTGTAGTGGTAACGAGTGGTGATAATTAGCCCCACTTCCTTAACATCTTCATACGTGATGTAAATAAGACGAATAACCCACCAGCATAACCATGAAACAATAAGGCGATTTTTCAGATGGTTAACAACTCTATCCAGTGGTTTCCGGGCCACATGCATAAAGCCCAAAAAGAGATTGCAGAAGCAATCCCTCAAATAGATGTCATTATTGAAGTGCTTGATGCTCGTATCCCTTTTAGTAGTGAAAACCCTATGATCGCGGAGCTCAAGGGAGATAAGCCAGTAGTAAAAGTACTGAACAAACGTGATCTCGCGGATCCAGAGTTAACCCAAGTTTGGATTGACCATTTCGAGAAAGAACACAACGTAAAAGCGATTGCCATTACTACCTCTCAACAGCCCGAAGTCCAAAAAATTATGGAGTTAGTACGTAAGCTTGCTCCACATCGCGAAGAAATCGGCAAAAACATCCGCACCATGATCATGGGTATCCCCAACGTTGGGAAGTCGACCATTATCAATGCTTTGGCGGGTCGAACTATCGCAGTAACAGGCAACCAACCGGCGGTTACACGTCGTCAGCAACGTATTAACCTTCAAAATGGTATCGTTCTTTCTGACACTCCGGGGATCCTGTGGCCAAAAGTAGAAAACCCACACAGTGGTTTCCGTTTGGCAGCAACTGGCGCAGTAAAAGACACGGCAATGGAATATGATGAAGTCGCCTTCTATACCGTTGAATACTTAGCCGCTCATTACCCTGAACGACTAAAAGAGCGCTACCAAATTGAAGAGCTTCCTGAATCTGATATCGAAATAATGGAAGAGATCGGGCGTCGTCGCGGTGCTTTACGTGCGGGTGGACGTGTAGACCTTCACAAAGTATCTGAAATCCTTCTTCACGAGCTGCGTCAAGGCACTCTAGGTCAAATCACTCTAGAGCTTCCAGAAATGATCACTCAAGAGCTAATCGAAGTAGAAATCGAAACCGCGCGTAAAGAAGAAGAAAAAGCCAAGCGTAAAGAAGAGCGTCGCAAGCGTTACCTTCGTAACAAACGCTAACCAACACTTGTTCAATACTCATCGTTTTGAAGGCGCGTATTTATCGCGCCTTTTTTGCATCAAAAATATATTCTTCTTTTCGTAAAAGTCAGACATTCGTTCTCACATTTTGTGGAACTAAGACCTCTAAAAGCCCCCCCCCCTTTCTCTCTTTGTAATTTGCTTTCGTCGTTAAGTTTTGTAGGAAATATCAAACAAAATCATTAATTTTTATTACGTAAATTAACGGTTATTTTTCAAGCACGATCTTAGTTAGACCCCCGAATGGTAAGGAGTTACAAACCTCACCCAACCCTTAAATGCCGAGTTTGCAAGGACACGCAAAGTTATGCAACTTGACTAATGACAGTTCATTCATATTCGTCAAACTATATAGCTGTCAGCGCTGGCGTTTTTCTGTATTACGAAGAGAACTTATTATGAGTGATAAATCGAAAATGAAACCACTTCCTTCTTTTGTTGAGGAACGCCTGGATTTTTACCTTCAAGATTTGATTGAACAAAACGAGAACCAAAAGCACTTGGTTCTTGGTAAACGTCCAAAAAGCAACGCGGTAATCATGAAAAGTAATGACTACCTAGCGTTGTCTCATAACGAACAAATCCAGAAAGCACATCGGGATGCGATCGTTGAACACGACGATAACGTGGTGATGTCAGCAATCTTCTTACAAGACGAGTCCTCCAAGCCTGCTTTCGAAGCATTGTTAGCCAACTATGTTGGTATGGGCAGTTGTTTACTTTCCCAATCGGGGTGGGCTGCTAACATTGGTTTGCTGCAGACCATTTGTCCGCCTGAAACACCGGTCTATATCGACTTCTTTGCGCATATGTCATTGTGGGAAGGTATTCGGGCAGCAGGAGCGCAAGCGCATCCATTCATGCACAACAACATGAACCACTTGCGTAAGCAGATCCAGCGTCATGGCTCAGGCGTCATCGTGGTAGATTCGGTCTATAGCACGATTGGTACGATCGCCCCACTCCACGACATCTACGAAATGGCGCGTGAGTTTGATTGTGCTTTAGTGGTGGATGAATCCCACTCATTAGGAACACACGGGCCTAACGGCTCTGGCTTGGTAAAAGCGCTGGAACTCACTGATAAAGTCGATTTCATTACTGTCAGTCTGGCAAAAACCTTTGCTTATCGAGCAGGAGCGATTCTCGGCCCAGAAAAACTCGCGAAAACACTTCCTTTTGTTGCTTATCCAGCGATTTTTAGCTCGACGGTATTGCCTCAAGAAGTGATTCGCTTGGAGAAAACGTTGGACGTCATTAAAGGGTCCGATCATAAACGTAAAGACCTTTTTCAGCGCGCCAAAGAGCTCAGAACTGGATTAAAACAGATTGGGTTTAATATTCGAAGCGAATCTCAAATTGTTGCCTTAGAGTGCGGTAGCGAACGAAATACTGAACGTGTGCGTGACTTTCTCGAAGACCGTGATGTTTTTGGCGCAGTATTCTGTCGCCCTGCAACAGGAAAGAACAAAAACATCATACGTTTCTCGATCAACGCCGATATGACACCACGAGACATCGACCACGTGCTTACGGTATGCCAGGAGGCGTTTAACCATCCAGAATTAGAGTTCGTATAATAAGAAAAGACAACGGCCCTTTTGAATGGAAGCTTGTATATTGCCGCTAAAATAAAAGAGCTCAGCGTGTTGCTGAGCTCTACTCGTTATTGATTTCAGTTAGATCCAGTTTGCAATCTTATCGAAGAGTCGGTTCTTATCTGCGGGCTTAACAATAAAATCAGACATCCCAGAAGAACCAATCTTATCTAATGTTACCGGAGAACTATCACCAGTATGTGCAATAATAGGTACAGCCGAATACGCTTTATTTGCCCCACGAATACGTCGTGACGCCTCTACGCCATCCATTACTGGCATCTCAATGTCCATCAAGATAAGGTCGATGCTATCGGTATCCAACGCATCTAAAGCCTGTTGTCCATCTTCTTTTTGAATAACATCAAAACCTTGCTTTTCTAACAACATTGCGGTGAATTTTCGTAAAGATTCATTGTCATCAACTACCATTATCGTGCGCTTATTTGTCGCGTCTAAAGGGCGCACTGGCAGTGCTGTGACAACATAGCTCGCATCATAGAGCAAACGGTCAATAGTGGCTTTGGTGTTCAAGAGCCACGCTTGAGTTTCGACCCAAATCGCGTCAAAACTCACATTACGAACTCGTTCTATTGGATGGTGCTCAAACAAATAGACGATACGAGCTTCTGTGAACGATAGCAAAGACTCAATTTTATCGAGGTGACTTCCTCTAGAATCCAAGCTTTCCATATCAACAAAAATAAGGTCAAATTCGAACTCATATTCTTTCTTCTTGAGGGCTGGCGCAATATCCAAAACGGTCAATTCAAACCCCATAAAGCGCGCAATATCAGTAACTTTTGCAACCAATATATTTTGTTCCGTAACCATTAAAACGGTCTTCAGCTTGGTCAGCTCATTTTTAATTTCTTTAACCGAGTTTGAGGTAATCAGTGGAAACGTCATGGTGAACTGAGACCATTCACCAACTTCTGATTGGCACTTGATGTCGCCGCCGAATGAACGCATCACCTTCTTACAAAATGGCAATCCTAATCCATAATTACCTGATTTACCGGTCGTGTAAAAATCTCTGAAGATGCTGCGAATCACCTCGCTCGGAATACCTGAACCGTTATCCGTAACAACAATTTGGTTCACGACCTCATCACTGTACATGGTGACGTGAATATGAAAATCTTCGGAACTGCGATGATGAAAGGCATTCTTGAATAGGTTGTACATCACATACTTCAACAACGTATCACTACCTAAGAAATCAAATTCACTTCTTACATCCAAAGAGATAGCAAAACGGTCTGTCGAACGTTTATAGCTGAAGCTCTCGATAGCACTCTCCACGACAGTTTGTGCTGAGTGTTTCTTGAATGTTGAGCGAGAGACACGATTTTCATCAATCGAGGTAAGCAACAAATCAATCGTCTCGTTTCCAGAGTGAATGATGTTCATTGCGTCATCGCTCACTTCCCGTAACAGTGTCACATCTTCATCACTTAAAACATATTGTTCTTTCCTCCCCTGTTTAGGGTTGGGCAGCACGGATTGAATAACATCAATCGACGTTAGTAAGCCGCTAAGAGGGTTGCGCATTTCATGGGCGATACCAGCCCCAAAAGACTTAGCCAAAGAAACCTTTGCTTCGTGCTCGACCTGATTACGGAAGTAAAACAAGTTGCCAAACAGGTAAATAAACAAAAAGATTGGCACGTGAGTCCAATCCATCGTGAGTTCTAAATGGAAACCTTGAGCAACCCAAGCAAAAAACGTCGCTAGCCCAATCCCGGCAAATGTTTGAGCAAACATTACTCGCGTAATATGTACCAACAAAATATGCAGAAATATCGCCGACATAAAGGACATGACCCACACGTTGGACCAATTATTCATCAACAACATGTAGAAAAAGAAGCAAGGTAAACAAAGTGTGACCGCAACTTGGTAGTAAGCAGGTAAATATCGGCGCCATTGAAAAGGCATACGATTACGAGCAATGATGCCGAAGAACAAAACGGAACACAGTAAACGTAGCGGTAGATTTTCATAGGGTTGCGGGAACATAAACTCCCACACCACGTAATAGATTGGGAATCCAACAAAGCCCATCCATCCTACTAGCGTTAGGTTTGGTTCTGCGTACTGATAAACTTTGCGAATCGCGTCCATATTGAATACTTTATTAACTAAGCCTTAACGTTGTTGACTAATTTTATGGTTTGCTTTGTTTTCATTCTATTTGCCCTTCAATTATATATTACTTAAGGAGCATAAGCAGTGAGACTTCAATCAAATATTTCGCGACGCTCTACTTTAAATTCAGCTCGTTATATTCACAAAATTAATAATTAAGCAAATTCGAATATTAAATAAACAAAAACGCGAACTCGCGCAATGTCTCATGCAGGAAAGCCGTGCAACATCAATTTCTAGAAAGAACACGCTCTCACCGGCTCAACTTATCAAACAAGGAAGCCTATGCAACCAATAGCAATCAAAAATGTCGTATTCGATGTTGGAAATGTACTCGTTAGATGGTCGCCAATCGAAATTGTTAGACTCACTTTTGGCAATGATGCCGATGTGGAATGGCTCGTCAAAGATCTGTTCACAAGCTCAATTTGGATGGACTTAAATAAAGGCCTGATTAGCGAGTCGCAAGCCAAACAGCGTTATCAACAAGAGAAGCAACTTTCAGCAGCAGATTGTGAACGACTCTTTTATTATGTAAAACAAACACAATTGCTGATTTATGGCAGTGTCGATTTACTGAAACGTTTAAAGGCTGCGGGTTATGGCGTCTATGCATTAACCGACAACGTGGTTGAAATTGTTGAGTATCTCAAATCAACGTATCAATTCTGGCCGCTGTTCGATGGCACGACGGTTTCTGCCGAATTGGGGTTATTGAAACCTCAACCAGAAATCTATCAGAACCTTCTTGAGGCTCACCAACTTGTTGCTTCAGAAACGGTGTTTCTTGATGATATGCCTTATAACGTAGAGGGGGCAAAAGCGGTTGGTATGGCTGCAATTCAGTTTGAAAATGCTCAACAATGCGAAACTGCCTTGAAACAGCTTGGATTAATATTCTAATCTTCTGCTTTCCTGTGAGCCATAAAAAAGAGCAGCGAATTCGCTGCTCGTTCATGTTTGATACGTGAGTAATGTCTAAGAATAAATTACGTTTTCTTCAATCCCGCTCACTAAGGATTGAGCACTGGACCAACGGAATACTTTTTCCATGACCTCATTTCCACTAGGCGCTTTCCAACTGCGCTCTTGACACTCTTGCCCACCGATATGCTGATAAAATTCTACCGCGGGTTCATTTTGTGAAACTACCTCAAGATATAAACCACTATCTTTGAAATATTGTTGGTGCCACTCCGCAACCGCAAGTAAAAGCTGTTTGCCGATCCCACGCCCTTGATAACCACCATCAACATGTAGCGCTTCAATGAAGCTGCCACGTTCAAAGTCATGATTACCGAACACACAAACAAAACCAAGAAGAAGACCACCCTCTTCTGCTAATACGATGTGTTGGTTAAATGGAGGGTTTGTCAGACGCGTTTGCCAAATCAGTAATTTGTCGTCACTCGCTTCGCTATCCAAATAGCCGTCACTCAGAATGCCACGGTAATGTCGCTTCCAACTGTCCACGTGTAACTGCGCGATGCGTTCATAATCCTTATATTCCGCTAATCGTAATTCCATTACGTATTCCTATTTTCTTACATTTCTTTGCTTCTCTATCGAGCTTTGGCATTTTCCACCTCATTCCGGTCTTATTATTGGCAGATTTTACAAATCTAACGCCATAGCTCATTGATTAATACTACTCATTATTCGTTTAAAAGCAAAATATCCCACCAATAAGCGCGATAAATCATAAACATTGTGCAGCGATAGAGCAGTCACAACTCGATACAAAGTCGTCTAACTTTAGTTTGACTTACACGTGTACGCTGATATTCTAGCGAACAGTTGTTAGCTCAAAGTTAGGGACACATCGTGACGCATAATAAACCGCCCATTATCTGGTTGAATCTATTGATATTTTCTGCCAGTTTTATTCTGACTTTTGTTGTATTGCCTTGGTATGCATACCACTACGGATTAGGTTGGGAGCATCTGATCTGGGGTATCATCGCCTTTAGTTTTACCAATCTCTCCATTACCGCGGGTTATCACCGTCTGTGGAGCCACAAAACCTATGAAGCTCACCCAGTTTTACGATTCATCTTTGCCATCGGTGGTGCTTTCTCTCTTCAAAACAGTGCAATGCATTGGTCTTCTGATCATCGTGTTCACCACAAACATGTAGATGACAATGACAAAGACCCATATTCAGCGAAACGCGGATTTTGGTATTCGCATATTGGTTGGATGTTACGCGACTATAATAAATCGAAAGAAAACGAGTACACCAACTGTCGTGATTTGAAACGCGATAAGGTCGTCGTGTGGCAGCATAAATATTATGTTCCACTCGCAATTCTGACCAATATTGGCTTTCCTCTCGCATTGGGTTTGATATACGGCGATGTATTGGGAATGTTTTTAATCGTTGGAGCAGCTCGCCTCTTCCTAAGCCATCACACTACCTTCTTTATTAACTCATTGGCGCACGTTTGGGGTAAGCAAACCTTCACAGACAAAAACACGGCTCGTGATAACGGTATTTTGGCTTTCTTTACCTTTGGTGAGGGATACCATAATTTCCACCATATCTTTGAGAACGATTACCGAAATGGTGTGTACTGGTGGCATTACGACCCAACGAAATGGTTGATAAAATCATGCTCTTGGCTGGGGTTAACAACCAAACTTCGTACGACATCGACTTTCCGTATCGAAAAAGCGCGCGCAACTCAGTTGCTGAAAAAGGCAAAAGAAAAGTTAGAAACGAAACCGAATAGCCAATCGATTCGAGACCAACTTCAGCAGGAATTCGATGCACTTGTACACCACATGCAAGAATATTATGAAGCGCGAAAAGAAGTGCTTGGTGAGAAAACAGCAACGGTAGTGAAAAAGTACGAACGTTCCGTATCAAAGCTGAAATACGAACAAATTAAGGAAGAATTTGAACGTCAACAACGCAGTTGGAACCTCTTAGTGCGACGCTACGCATAACGTGTAACTCGCGCTTCAATATAAAGACGTCAAAACAAAAGCTCCGTTCATTCGGAGCTTTTTTGTTCAATCAAGCCCCTTTAACGTGATCTAGCTCGAACTATCGCTTTTCCTATTTTTTAATCATTTCGTACGATTTTTATTCGACAAATCGTTCATATTTTCCGTTCTTTAAAATCAATAAAACCAGTGCATAACACCTACAAAACGTAATTTAAACAATATAATCCAGCGCAATTATTTATTAATCTATTATTTGTTTTAGATCATGCTAGCTCTAATTTAGTCTCGTGCCACAAGAAAGAATTCTGTAAATTCCTTGTCATAAACTGAAACAGTTTCTTTCTTTTTTTCATAATATCTGGAGACAACCCTATGTTAGAGCTCTTAATTGGCTTGGCAGTGACCATTGCTGTGGGTTATTTCATTGTCAAAGGCTACAAAGCCGCTGGCGTGTTATTAACCGCAGGTATCAGTTTGCTTCTTATGACAGGTCTGCTTGGCCATGACGTTCTGCCATCAAAAATAACCTCAACGGGTAATATGGTGACGGACTCACTAGAGTACGTAAAATACATGCTTCAATACCGTGGTGGCGGCCTAGGTATGCAAATCATGCTACTTTGTGGCTTTGCGTCTTACATGACCCACATCGGCGCAAACAATGTAGTAGTAAAACAGTTCTCTAAACCGCTTTCTGTTATCAAGTCTCCATACGTCCTTTTGGTAGCGGCTTACATCGTGGCATGTTTGATGTCTCTTGCAGTGAGTTCAGCAACTGGCCTAGGCGTTTTGTTGATGGCAACCCTGTTCCCGATGATGACGGCTATGGGTATCTCTCGCCCAGCAGCGGTTGCAGTATGTGCTTCACCTGCGGCAATCATTCTTTCACCAACATCTGGGGACGTGGTCATCGCTGCGGAAAAATCAGGCCTAGCGCTTGACGTGTTCGCGGTTCAAACCGTACTGCCTGTGTCTATTTGTGCAATCATCGTAATGGCTGCAGCAGCTTTCTTCTGGAATAAATACCTAGATAAGAAAGACAACACACCAATGGAAAAAATTGACGTATCAGAAATCAAAGCTGATGCACCAGCGTTCTACGCAGTTCTTCCTTTCCTTCCAATCATCGGTGTATTCCTATTCAACGGTCGTACGATTCCTGGACTGACTCTAGACATCTACACTATCGTGGTAGGTTCTATCTTCTTGGGTGCTGTGATTCACTATGTGGTGAACAAGTTCGACGGTAAGAAGTCACTTGAAGATCTCGATTCATGCTATGCCGGTATGGCAGACGCGTTCAAAGGTGTAGTCATGCTGTTGGTTGCGGCGGGCGTATTCGCACAAGGTCTAATGTCTATTGGCGCTATCGATAACCTACTACACCTTGCAGACAACGCGGGTGCGGGCGGCATTGCGCTCATGCTTATCCTAACGGGTCTAACTGTTGCCGCTGCGATTGCGACGGGTTCTGGTAACGCTCCATTCTACGCGTTCGTAGAGCTTGCTCCTTCACTGGCTGCGAAGATGGGTCTTAACCCTGCGTTCCTAATCATCCCAATGCTACAAGCATCTAACTTAGGTCGTACTATCTCGCCAGTATCTGGTGTAATCGTTGCGACTTCTGGTATGGCAAACATCAGCCCATTCGAAGTGGTGAAACGTACATCAGTACCAGTTCTAGCTGGTCTGCTTACGGTTATCATCGGTACGATGGTTCTTGTACCAATGACGGCATAAGCACCGACCGTATAATAGCGATTTACAAAGGCTCGGCTTCTATGTCGAGCCTTTTTGCATCGATTCAACACACCTCGTCAACACTTTTCCTCCCTCTGATACTCCCTATTGAATACGCAATGTGTCTCTTATTTACAAAACACAGCACATTATAAGCCAGACTAATTTGCTTAATATCTCAGCTACTTATATAACGTTCCAATACATTCAAAAAATGGAACTTACTATGACTTCACTTATTGTTTTTATCGTCATCCTTTTGCTTATCGCGGTGTTTGCGGTCAGCATTTACAACAAGCTAGTGACGCTACGTAACCGCTTTAAAAACAGCTTTGCTCAAATTGAGGTTCAGTTAAAACGTCGCTACGACCTGATCCCAAACCTTGTTAGTACAGCAAAGGGCTACATGGAGCATGAGAAAGAAACGTTTGAGCGAGTGATTCAAGCTCGAAACCAAGCAATATCCGGTTTGAAAGCAGCCAGTAACGCACCAGACAGCGACGCAGCCATTAGCCAATTAGCACAAGCAGAAGGCATGTTACAAAATGCACTAGGCAAGTTAAATGTGGTTGTAGAAGCGTACCCAGAACTGAAAGCCAACGAAACCATGAGCCAACTGCAAGAAGAGCTGACCAGCACAGAGAATAAAGTCGCTTTTGCTCGCCAAGCTTTTAACGATGCAGTGACCAGCTACAACACCTACAAGCAAACTTTTCCACCCGTTCTGTTTGCCAATATGTTTGGCTTCCAAGACGGTAAGCTGCTTGAGTTTGCAGACAGCGAAGCAATCCAAGAAGCGCCAAAGGTTGAGTTCTAATGGATTTCTTTGACCATCAAGATACCGCACGTCAACGTACCGGGCTTTTGGTGTTTCTGTTTTCCTTAGCAGTATTAATCATCACTGGTTTGGTCAGCGTACTGTCGATTGCCATTTATTACGGGGTCACTGGTGAGCCGTTTGATCAACGAACCGCTATCACCTACACCTTGCTGTGCTTTGGGGGCGTAGCCTTAATTGTCGCAATCAGTTCGATGTTCCGCTTATCTGAGCTTTCTTCTAATGGCGGACGCGGCGTTGCCGAAAGTATTGGGGGTAAGCTCATGTCCTCGAATACAACTGACACAAAACACCGTCAATTACTTAATGTGGTTGAGGAGATGGCAATTGCATCTGGTATTCCCGTCCCTCCTGTTTATGTAATGCAGGAAGAGCGAGGTATCAACGCATTTGCCGCAGGCATGAGTATTGATGATGCCGTCATTGGTGTTACACAAGGCGCGCTTGACAGCTTTTCCCGAGATGAGCTGCAAGGCGTTATTGCTCACGAATTCAGCCATGTGTTAAATGGCGATATGCGATTGAATACACGCTTGATAGGCGTCTTGTTCGGCATTACTTGTATTGCGCATTTGGGTCACTTGGTTCTCGACAACACACACTACACTAGCCGCTCATCAAGAAGCTCCTCCGATTCTGATAAAGGCTTTGCTGTCATCATGTTGGTCGCGATTGTATGTTTAGTGCTTGGTTGGGTTGGTACTTTATTTGGCTCAATGATCAAAGCAGCTATCTCACGACAACGTGAGTTCTTAGCCGATGCGAGTGCGGTTCAGTTTACTCGTAATGACCAAGGCATTTCAGGTGCTCTAAAGAAGATTGGCGGTCACGCATCTGGATCTAGCTTAAATGCACAAGCGAGCAGCCAAATGAGCCACATGATGTTTGGGCAAAGCAGTTTGTCTGGCTTCACCGGCTTCTTCGCTACTCACCCACCTCTGGAAGAGCGAATCCGTCGCATCGAACCTAACTGGGACGGCAGCTTTTTACACAGAAGTCAGAACCACGCTTCAGCGTTTGGAAATGAACAAGTCAGTGGGTTTTCGTCCGATGCCGATTTTGGTTCTACGCACCTTGAAACTCAAGTTGAAACACAAACTTCTTCAGAGCTAAGTGAAACGGGTAAACTGCTTATCAGCCAATTGCCCCAAGACTTGGTAGACATTGCGCGTGAACCCTACAGTTCGCGCTTTATTGCATTGCTTCTGATCTTTGATGGTAGTGATGTGCAACGTGAGATGATTAAAGGTCATATTCCAATGGTCTCGCACGCAAAGCTGTTACCGTGGCTGGATTACGATTTGCCCCTACATTTGAGGCTTCCTCTACTAGAGCTCGCTCTCCCTGCGCTTAAATCGATAAGTGAAGGTCAGAAAAGTAGACTTTGCCAAGTGTTGCGTGAATTGTCTCAAACCGATAATCATTACTCACTAGGTGAATGGTGCGTCATTAACTTGTTAGAAAAGCAGCTTATTGCACCATTTGGTTCTACTCGCCAGAACAAAACCTTTAAGCAGCTCAAAGAAAGCGTTCACTGGTTACTACGTGAATTGGCATGGGTCACCCATTCAGAGCACGAAGGCGCGCAGCGAGCATTCAACGCTTCACTCAAATCGCTAGGGTTTGCAGAAACCACGCTAGTAGAACCAAATAACGACTGGCGCTTAAGTCGCGCAGCACTTGAGTTGTTGCTGCAACTTAAGCCACTTCAACGACGCCAGTTTGTTAAGGCGTGTCGTTTGGCTATTGAGTCTGACGGCAAGATTACCGTCGCAGAAGGCGAATTGTATCGAGTGATAGCATGCTTCTTAGAACTGCCAGAACCGCCACTGACTGTGACGCTTTAACTGCACAAAGTAAAACGCCAGCAATGAATGCTGGCGTTTTATATTCGTAAACGGTTTTACGCTGTCGCGGCTCTAAAGCGCTCTGGAATCTTAGTAATGCTTTGGCGGTAGCTGAACCACAAGTAGGTTACCGCTAACGAGAAGAACAAGTAAGACAAAGCAAACACGATTGGAGAAGTAATCAACTCAGCTGACATCCCCCACATTACACCAACTACGGTAATCGTCAGCTTAGACAACATGCCACAGATCAATAAGAACAAAGCAAGCTGTGGGAAGCGGGAGCTACGGAATGCGAAGAAGTAGCAACTGCCAACGGCAAGTGTTGCAATAGACAAACCTAGCATGAATGAATGGATGTGATCTGCTGATGCAACACCTGCAGAAACAGAAGCCATAAGTAATAGGAACAATTTCATAAGTCACCTCACTACAAGTAGAGAAAAGCATCCTTTCATTAATGAAAACTCATTTTGCGCCCTATTTTGCTTATCTATTTAGCAATTACAAGCACAATTTATGTTCACTCCATCCTTCCGAATTAAGTTATTACAAGCAGTTAACATTCTCTAATTTATAAACCCTTTAGTTCCTGCACTTACAGAAAACAATCTCTATTTTGCCCACTTTTGTTACAGAACATTAACACTAAAATATTTTGAAACTTTTTGCTTAAACTGTGAGCCAAACACTCAGCTTCACGCTATCCACCTTGTTTCACTTAAGATCTCACTACCAAACCAGCAATTCTTTACGTTAGATCAACATTTTCTTCATATATAAAACCATCCCATTACAAACATTTTTAATGCTTCAAATTATTTTTAGTAACTGGGGTAAAAAGAGATTCCAATCACACATTTATTGGTTATAATCCGCGCTCATTACGTTATGTGTTGAAAAACGCAAACTTATTTTGAGCAAACCTTATCTTTAAACCGACCCCTCTTTGGTAATTGCCTAGGGGTATTACTGAGAACAAAAATGAGCAAGATTGATAAAGCTATGCGCATCCTGTTAGCAGGATTCTGTATCAACCTTTGTCTTGGCATCCTGTATGCTTGGAGTGTATTCAACAAAGCACTAGTGACAGAGTCAGGCTGGAGCGCAGCAGAAGCATCTGCACCTTACGCGACTGCAACTATTACTTTCTCTATCTGTCTTCTTGTTGCAGGTATTCTTCAAGACCGTATGGGCCCACGTTTGATCCTTATCCTAGGTACTGTTCTTACAGGTCTAGGCATGATTGCGTCTGGTTTTGTTAACTCGCCTCTAATGCTGAACATCACTTTCGGTGTGATCACTGGTGCAGGTATCGGTTTTGGTTACGCGTGTCTTTCTCCTTCAGCAATGAAGTGGTTCCACGCATCTAAGAAAGGTATGGTTAACGGCATCATCGCAGCAGGTTTCGGTCTAGCAGCTATCTACCTAGCTCCTGTGACTTCTGCGCTGATCGACAGCATGGGCATTCAAACAAGCTTCCTAGTTCTTGGTGTTGGTATCCTTGCTATCGCTGTTCCTCTAGCAGCAACAATCAACAACCCACCAGCGGATTACACGCCAGCAGAGCCTAAAGTAAAAGAAGGTCAAGCACCGAAGGTTGTTAAGAAGTCTGACGACCTAACGTGGAAAGCAATGCTTAAAACGCCACAGTTCTACTCTCTATGGATCATGTACGCGTTCGCAGCTTCTGTTGGTCTAATGATCATCGGTAACATCACGACTATCGCAAGTGTTCAAGCGAACCTACCAAACGCAGTTTACCTAGCGTCTATCCTTGCGGTATTTAACTCAGGCGGTCGTGTAGCAGCAGGTATGCTTGCAGACAAGATCGGCGGCGTACGCACTCTTCTTCTAGCGTTCGTTCTACAGGGCATCAACATGGTTCTGTTCGCAACGTTCAAGACTGAGTTCACGCTGATCATCGGTACAGCAATCGCGGCAGTAGGTTACGGTACGCTTCTCGCAGTATTCCCTACTCTAACGGCTGAATTCTATGGTCTGAAGAACTACGGCACTAACTACGGCGTGCTATACACAGCATGGGGTATCGGTGGTGCAATCGGTGCTGCTGTTGTTGGCTTCTCGATGACAAATGGCGAAGGCTACACACTGGCTTACACAGTATCAGCAGCAATGATGGCGGTATGTATCGTACTAGCGTTCATCACTAAGCCACTGACTGAAGCAAAAGTAGCGCAGCTGAAAAACGCATAATCATTAGGTCTACAGGCCCTGAGATCTATTTATCTAATAGATCTGCAGAAATTGATTCGAAAAAGGCTTAACCTATGGGTTAAGCCTTTTTTATTGTTAGTTGGTTATGGAAAACACGGTCGAACTCGCCCCAGATTACTATCTCAATAACTTCTTTAAACTCACGCAGCACGCCACCGAGTGGTACTGTGATTTGCTCACTTCAGAAGAGCATCTGTGGTTATCAGTTTTTGAAAGCTTATCCAAACCCGCTCAATGTCTTCTCGTACGCTTGTACAGTCGCAACGGCTGTTGGTTTCGTAGCGACAAACTCAACTATCAAGAAATCGAGAATCTCGAGTCGGCTTTGGGTGAATTGGCTGGTCATGATTTTGTCTCGCTATCCCCTGACCTAACGACGCAAGAATTAGCGGCGAATCTACTGACCAAGCCAGAGATCGTCACGCTCTATCCTGAGTATCCTAAATCCCTCAAGAAAGAGGCATTAGTGGCATGCCTGAGTGAAGAACGTTTCGAGCTATTTGAGGCTCTGGATTTCACGGTGATTAAGCTTAACTCCGCACAGATGATTGATGTTTTGCTGACGCTGTTTTTTGCTAATACCCATCAAGACCTCAGCCAGTTCGTGCTCGACGATTTAGGTTTACACCAATTCGAACAATACCAGTTAAGTAAAGCGCGTCGATTCTTTGAGAGCAGAAAGCAAATCGATCGGCTTATCGAGCTCAGTGAGCTCTCCAACCTTTATTGGCAATGCGACAGAAAACAAAAAGCGAATCTCGATATTCTTATTGAAGCGATGCCAGAACGGGTTGAACATCGCTACGTCGACCGTAAACGTGAACACATGATTAACGACATTGCCCGTGATTACGAACGCATAAACGAACTTGAGATTGCAATTGCGTTGTTTGAAACAACGACACTCGCGCCAAGCCGAGAGCGTTGTGCTCGCATATACAACAAGCTAGAACAAAACGATTTATTTGGTGACATTGTCACGGAAATGCTCACTCAGCCTATTGATGTCTCTGAGTTTGAGGTAGCACAGAAGCTCGAACAACGCGTTAAACGTAAACAAGGCTTGAAAGTCCCGAGAGCCACCAAGCCAAAATGCAGCGAATACCACATCGAATTGGATCTATCTCAGCAACGGGTGGAGCTGGCAACCAAAGCGCATTTCGAAAGTTTAGGTTGGACCGTTTTCTATTCCGAGAATACTCTACTTAACAGCCTGTTGGGCTTAACCTTGTGGGATGCGATTTTTGCACCGATAGAAGGCGCATTCATTAACGCTTATCAACATCGACCATTGGATTTGTATCACGCCGATTTTGCCGATAAAAGAAAGCAGCTTATCGACAATGCGCTTGAGCAAGTTCAACAAGGGAATACACAGGCTTTGTTTGATACATACCGAGATAAAATTGGGATCAGTAATCCCTTCGTTATTTGGGCATATGTGAACGAAGAGTTGTTATCCCTTGCTCTTGAACACATCCCTAATGCCCTGTTGGTTGAACTGTTTAACGTGCAGTTAAGCGACCTAAAACTCTATCGAAACGGTATGCCGGATTTGATTGCATTTAAAGATGGGAAGTTTGAATGGATAGAAGTGAAAGGTCCGGGCGATAAACTCCAAGATAACCAATGGCGTTGGATCAAGGAGTTCAATCGCCTCAATGTGCCGTTCTCAGTCTGTTATGTATACCCAAGTGACTTCAAGATGCAGGATTCAGAGCGTTGTCATTGATTCGAGGTCAAGGAAAACGACGCCGCGTAATAGCCAGCTCTTTCCAAGTTGTTTGACGCAGAGATCGGGGCAATGACACGCTCCCGAAGGGCGAGCTGTCTTGGCTTGTATACTTTGTTGTCGATTCTTGATTTAGAGTGACTAGATCTTTAAATCGCCGCCGCGTCTACAAACCAAGTCATTCTCGCTGAACCTAGCATCTCGAGGTTACTTGGGTATAACAGCACAAGCTTAGAAAAGAGCCAGAATGGTCTTAGCTACTTACTTTGGCGTTCTTCTGCCCTTTCTTCTCTTTCAATTGATCAATCACGTAGCTTGGTGCGACTTTCTCTAGTTCGCCCAAGCACTCATCTGTTTTCGGGTTGTCGTAACGAACATAAATGTCGCAAACCGCATAAAGCTGTTCCGGCGCACCAGAGATCAAATACGCTTGCTCAAAAGACTTCACCGATTTGTCTAGGTTGTAGTCTTCTTGCAGTACGCCATTGAGATACCAGTAGTAGCTGTTATCTTTCGCCATGTTGGCCGCTTTTTCGATTTCTGTCGCTGCATTCTTCTTCTCATCCAAACGCACCAGCGTCAGCGCTTTCGAGTAATGCAAAGACGCATTATCAGGATGAAGTTTGATCGCAGAATCCAACGTCTTGACCGCATCGGCATCGCGTTGCTGCGCACGGAAGTTATCGGCCAGACTCAACCAGATTTGTGGATTCTCCGGTTGATTGGTCACTAAAGCTTGATAGATTTTATCTGCTTTATCCCATTCATGATGCCAACGATAGACATCCGCTAACAGCAGTTTCGAGCCGTCATCTTTCTTGTGCTCTAAGTAGCTGATCAGTTCAGCAACCGGAGCTTCAAGCGTTTGCTGTTGCTCGCTGCTCACGTTAGAAAAGTCACGCACTAAGTTGGTCGCAGCAGTAATACGGACCATAGCCTCTGGGTCACTCAACAGTGGCTCAATCATGCGCCAGCGATGTTCAATCGTGTAAGGTTCTGCTCCGACAATCGCGGCTTCACGAACCGCGGGGTCTTGGTCTTGAAGGCTGCGTGCAACTGCCACCAGCGCGTTTTGACTTGGGTATTTCGCCAACTCATGCAACGCTTCAATGCGCTTTTCTACTGGTTGTTTCACGTCTTGAGCTTGATAAGACCACTTCGCAACCACTTGCTGTGGCGACATCTGTGCTGAATGGGTTTCCTCAGCACTTGTTACGCTCGCAGAAGAAACTTGGTCCGGTGCTAGCAAGGTTTCATCCTGCGCTGCAACAGATTGGCTTACGGTGACGCCTAGAGCGATGGCTAATAACGTTTTTGAGAATGTCATATCAATCCCCTTAAAATTTGGTTTCGAATACAGGACGCTTCGCCGCTTGTTGGCGTAAAACGGCATCACTGTATTTGCCATGTGCCACAGGGTTACCCGTTGCACGAAGAATGTATGCCATTGCCTTATCAGCATGAGAGAAGAACTTTTTCCAACCTGCACACAGGTAGTTCAACCCAGGTTCACCGTCTTTGGTGCGAATGAAACGGTTTTTCGGACACTCGCCGTAGCAAGCGAATTGGTAATCACACTGTTGGCACTGCTTGGTTAGCGAGCGAGTCTTGGCAAAGCCAAACTTTTGCTGCTCAGGACCATACGCCAACGTGTCTAATTTTTCGTGGTGGATGTTGCCAATCTTGTATTCTGGGTAAACGTAATGGTCACAAGCAAAAACATCGCCGTTTGGTTCCATTGCCAAGCCTTTACCGCAGATTTCACCGAGTGTACAAAGCGGGTTTCTGCGACCCATCCACGCCTCGACACTCGCTTCAAAGTATTGAACGAAGACTTTACCAATGTCGTTTTGTACCCACTCATCGAAAATAGCGATAAGGAAGTTACCCCAAGCCTCGTCCGCGACACACCAAGATTCAACGACCGAGTCTTTGTGACCAGGAATAAGACGCTTGTCGCCTTGTCTCAACTGCTCTTGCGGCTCCCATGTTTGAGGTGCGGTAGTACGGAACGTTTTTTGTTCCACGATAGGAATAAACTGCATTTGAGGAGAGCGAACTTCATCACGTAGGAATCGGTACACTTCAAGTGGGTTACGGCTCGTTAGGTTATTCACACAAGTCAGTGTCGCGAACTTTACTTCATGAGCGTGCAAGAGCTCCACTGCGTTCATCACTTGCTTGAACGTGCCTCGCCCTGCTCGGTTGGTACGGTAAGCATTGTGTAACATCTCTGGTCCGTCGATACTCAAGCCGACCAAGAAATTATTCGCTTTTAGAAATGCACACCAGTCATCGTTCAGCAACGTACCGTTGGTTTGCAAATCGTTGGAAATTATCACACCTTCAGGCTTGTACTTCGCTTGAAACTCAACAATTTTCTTGAAGTAATCCAAACCCAACATCGTTGGTTCACCACCCTGCCAAGAGAAGATGATTTCTGGTGTGTTTTGCCCTTCAATGTATTGGCGAATGTAAGTTTCAAGTGTTGCTTCATCCATTACTGGCGTGCAGCCTTTTTTATACTCAAGTAAGTCCTGCTTGCTGAGATAGTAACAGTACGTACAGTCTATGTTACATGCCGCACCAATTGGCTTTGCCATCACATGTAAACGCTTAGACGCTTTACCATTGAACTGAGGACCTTGAGTAATATGCATGAGTCACCTTTAGCGTAATGAAAGTTAAGATGATAAGAGCATAACAACGCCATTTTCACCTTGATGACCTAATCATAAATCTCATTAATACAAGAGGCTTGTTATACCGTTTATAACCTTTTTTCATAGCGTTTATTGCTAATCTTCATCATGACTTTTTTGGCGAGAAACTATTGATGAAATCATTTAAAAGCAAATCGTTAACCGCATTTTCTATTCTATCATTCAGCGTATTAATGAGTGGCTGTGCGACTCAATCACCGCACCCTATCACGCTCAACATTGATCAAGATATGGTGTTGGTTGAAGGCGGTTCATTTGTCATGGGATCGGACAGCGACTCCGCCAAGAAGGCAGAAACCCCTGCACGCGAAGTGAGCGTAGATGGCTTCTATATTTCCAAATTCGAGGTCACTCAAGAGTTGTTTGAATCTGTCATGGGTTCTTCAATGAGTTACTTCCAAGGTGCAGACATCCCAGTTAACAACTTGAGCTGGCAACAGGCGAATTACTTCATCGAGAAGTTGAACGAGCTGACTGGCGAAAGCTACCGCTTACCGACAGAAGCGGAATGGGAGTTTGCTGCAAAAGGCGGTAACAAGAGCCAAGGTTTCACTTACGCAGGTTCAAACAACATTGCTGATGTGGCGTGGTATGCCGGCAACTCCAAAAACCAAGCTCATCCCGTTGGTCAAAAACAACCTAATGAACTTGGTCTGTATGACATGACAGGTAACGTTGGTGAGTTCGTGATCGACGCGTATGACGGTACTTTCTACCGCTATGGCCCAACCGAGAATCCAAATAACGCGAAAGACGAAAAAGCAGGCCTAGCCCACAAATCTGTTCGAGGCGGCAGCTTTGCCTATGATGCTGATGAGTCAGAGAATTTCCGTCGTGATTTCGCTAGCCAGTCTATAATTATGTCGGACATGGGACTTCGCCTTGCTAAAGATGCTGACTAACGCGTTTTTCACGAACGATGCACAAGCCCCTTTGCGAGTTCTTAACAAGTAATTACGTCTATGGTTAGGGAAAGAGGCTAAACCCGCGTTGTTCTTCTCTATACCCAAGTAACCTCGAGATGCGAAGTTCAGCGAAAGTGACTTGGGTAGATATTTCACCTCGAATGTACTCGAACAATACATACAAACTTAGGTAAATAATAATATGAACAAGAAACACATCTGCGCCCTAGCTGTCTTATCTGGCTTATCTTTTTCTGCGATGGCACTAGACTGCGATCCAAACTTATTACCATCATGGAAAGATGGCGACAGCAAAACGGCTATTGTGAACTATGTTGACCAATCGATGGATACAACCAAGTCGACGTTCATTCCTGAACAAGACCGTATCGCGGTATTCGACAATGACGGTACCTTATGGTCGGAAAAACCATTCTACTTCCAACTGGCTTATGCGCTAGACGAAGTGAAACTCATGGCAAAAGACCACCCAGAATGGAAGACAAAAGAGCCGTTCAAATCCGTATTGAATGATGACATCGAAAGCGTCTTTAAGGGTGGTGAAAAAGCGCTACTTGAGATCGTAAAAGTCACCCACAGTGGCATGACAGTAGAAGAATACCAACAGAAAGTTTCTGAGTGGTTGAAAGCCGCAAAAGATCCGCGTTTCGGCAAAGCTTACACAGAGCTGACTTATAAGCCGATGCGTGAAATGGTGACCTACCTGCAAGAACACGGCTTTAAAACTTACATTGTCTCCGGCGGTGGCGTGGACTTTATGCGTGTTTGGGCACCAGAGGTTTACGGCATTCCAGAACAACAAATCATTGGTAGTGCACTGAAATACAAGTACGACTACAACGACGGTAAGCCTACCGTCACTAAGCTAGATGAGATCCTGACCATTGATGACAAAGCGGGCAAAGTTGAAAATATTCAACAAATCATTGGTAAGAAACCAGTACTCGCTATTGGTAACTCAGATGGTGACCACGCAATGATGCAATGGGCAACAAGCCAACCAAACTCTATGGCAATGATCGTTCATCACACTGATGAAGATCGCGAGTGGAAGTACGACCGTAAATCGAGTGTGGGGCACTTAGACAAAGCGATGGATGAGGCCAACCAACGTGATAACTGGCACCTGATCGACATGAAAAATGAGTGGTGTACGGTTTACTAAATACGCCTTTGTAGATGAGAGACTCCCCTTCATGGGGAGTTTTTTATTTATTTTCAAACGTTAGGCTTTTCTTCACGATCACTTCACGACTCTTCACACACAATGCCTCTCATCAAAACGAAGAGGTAAAACAAAAATGACAAGAACACTCCTGACAATCCTAGCGGCAAGCTCTTTCTCTGTTGCAGCAGCGCCCTATGTAGGTTTGGAATATGGATTCGGCACGACTGACCACGATTTTGAGACATCTTTTGACGCTGACGGTGTGAATCTAAACCCTGAATTGGAAGACGGTATTTTTGGTGGCTTTGTTGGCTACTCTATCAACGACTCTTGGGCAGTAGAACTGGGTTACAACCAATTTGAACTAGAAGATAGCCGCTCAAAGAACCTAGGCATCCAGAATATTGATGGGAAAGACTACCACCGCGAAATGGAATGGGATTCATCCATCAAGGCAAAACAAATCACGCTTGCACCTGTGTTTAGTTATGCATTAAACGATAAATGGACCACCAAAGTAAAAGCGGGTCTGAGCTACACACAATACGAATCGAAAGCCGGTAAGTACGAAGAGCACGAACTGGTTTCAAATGACGATGTGGAAATGAGCAAAACCCTTTTCCATAGCACAGAAAAGAATAACGAGTTGGGTGCCGTCTTCTCTGTTGGTGCGGAATACAAAATCTTCCCTCAATTGACCATCGGCGCAAACGCGAAGTACCAACTTGATAGCTACGCAAACACAGCATCGATTAACGTAGGTTCAACCTACTACTTTTAATATAGGAAGCCTCTAGCATGAAGAAACTGATCTTAGCTACCACACTCGCTCTTTTATCAGGCTCTGCGTTGTCCGCTTTTACTGGCCCAACGACATCAGCCATTAATACCGTCAAAGAAGCGCAGAATGCCGCTGACGATAGTTTTGTTCTGTTAACGGGGAACATTGTCCAAGCCTTAGGTGACGAGACTTACTTGTTTAAGGATGAGACGGGCGAAATCCAAGTTGAAATCGACAACGAAGATTGGATGGGCCAAGACGTATCACCACAAGATAAGGTCGCGATTCGTGGTGAAGTTGATTCAGAGTGGACAACAATGCAAATCGACGTTGATACTATCCAAAAAATCTAAGCTCTCCGCGCTAAAAACGACAAAGCCACCTCACTTAGGTGGCTTTTGTGTATAAGTTTAAATTTATTATGAATCGACACATAAGCAAGGGCAATTCGGTGGAAGTACCAAGTTGATGCTTCTAGCTTGAACATCAAAACGAATTTTACTCGAGCGGTAAGGCTCACCATCTAAGTTGAGCGGCAACAACTTAGGAAAATCGATTTCCAACCAACTTGCCTGAGTGTGTTTAACGAATTGCCCTAGCTCGGTTGGATTTTGAATTTCCTGAATGACTTGCGGCAATTCATGAGGCAGAAATGGGTGAACGAGAGTGATGTCCATAACACCGTCGTCAATGAATGCATTTGGGGCGAGCTCTTGCCCTCCGCCAGCCAAACGACTGTTACAGAATGCACCAACTAGGATTTCCCCATTATAGCTCCCTTGTTTTATCGTGACCGTACCATCGTAGGGTTTAAAACCGAGCGCTTTTACCAAGCCCGTCAATGTGTACGCACCGCCCCCAAGAAAGTTCTTCAGCTCTACGGGCGTCTCTGCGGTAATTTCTGCACCAAACCCTGCAGCCGCAACATTCATAAAATAACGATCATTGGCTTTTACGCTATCGACTGCCACAGCATCACCGTTTATCGCCAGCGCTAATGATTCGCGAATCGTCGTGGGAATTTGCGTCGCCGTCGCAAAATCATTCGCGGTTCCCATCGGGATAATCGCCAGCTCAGGCCGGCGATCTACTTCGATTTGGTTTAATGCCGTTACCGCTTCATTAACAGTGCCATCGCCACCAGCCACAACAATACGCTTAACGCCTTCATTGACCGCTTCTCGGACCAAACGCGCCATATCTTGAGATTCCCATGTCACGCGAACTTGAACATCTACACCCTGCTCCCGCATGCGGAAGATCTCGTTACGCAACTCAGGAGTACCCGCTTTTTTACCATTTAAAATGGCACGTATTGCCTTCATACTTACTCCTCGTTATCGAATCGCTTTACCCGCTTGTTTGATTTGCGTTCTTAACCATTGGTGGGCGCTTTCATTGCTACGACTCGAATGCCAAATTGCACAAAGATCATGCTCACTGTCACTAAATGGCAGCGGGACCGCTTTGATATTATAGGTTTTAGAAAAATGGTTGATGGTCGAAAACGGTAACATTCCGATGTACTCACTCCCATCGATCACTGGCAACATTTCCATTGCCCCTGCGGCGCGATAAACAATATTGCGACTCGCCAAGTCTTCAATGTCTTCTCCCGTCAACAAACTGTTTCTAGCATGCCAACGAGACACCACAACGTGCTCTTCTGCCAAAAATTGCTTCACCGTACATGTATCTTGAATTCTGGGGTGCTCAGCATTGCATACCACCATCAAACGCTCGGAAAAAATCGGTTCCATTTTCAGTACGGTGCGCCCGCGAGGCGGAAGATCAATGATCAAGTCATAGCGCTGTAGGCGCAGGTCACTCTCATAATCTTCAGTAAAAAGTGGGTGAACTTCGAGCGTAATTTTTGGGGCATGCTCTCGAATCTGGCGCATTAATTGTGGCATCAACTCATAACTGGCTACCGAAACACAAGCGATCGAGAAAATACGATTAGAAACTTTAGGATCGAAACTACTTGAGGCCGAGAGTGTAGAAGTGAAGTTTTTTAGCGCCGCTACCATGGCTGGATAAATATCCATCGCGAAACTGGTCGGCTCAACGCCAGAATTACTGCGGTGGAACAACGGCTCATCATAGATATCACGCAAGCGTGCAAGGGCCTTGCTCACAGCGGGTTGGCTTATATCTAATCGAGCAGCAGCCTTAGATAGGTTCTGCTCTTCATAGATTGCCACAAAAATGGGGATGAGATTTAAATCAGTACTTTTCATTTCGCCAACATAAAACGGGGAGTTAGTTTTATTTTAGCTAACAGTCTGATCTGAAACGAGTCAAAGCACTGGATTTGAGCGTTTATGCATGTTTTCGACAGTTTTGACCCTCCACTGACGAAGACAATTCTGAAAACCGCTCAAGATTTTCCTAGATACGGCGTGAGAAACTCGCTGGCCGCTTCGCCACACAAACCGACCTCGACGTCGACACCACCAGCTTTGAGCATATCGATACCGCGACCTGCATTGCGAGGGTCAGGGTCTAACATGGCAACCACAACTTTCTGGATACCACAATTAACGAGTGTCGCAGCACAAGCTGGCGTTCGCCCAACAAAAGAACAAGGCTCTAATGTCACATATGCCGTTACTTCGCTCAAGTCACCTTGATAAGCCTTTAACGCTTCAACTTCAGCATGGTTACCACCAATCGCTTGAGTGTACCCCTCTGACACAATCTGACCGTCTTTCACGAGTACACAGCCGACAGGTGGGTTTGGTTGACAAGCAGGCAACGCGTTGCGAGACACTTCCAACGCGCGAAGCATAAATTGTTGGCTCATTTGATGTTGATTCTTAATATTCAAAATTTGGGTGATGGATTCTAACGCCAGCATGCTTTCCTCGCTATATAAAAGTGTTTGCAATATTGATACGTTTTGTCTCATCAAACAATTCACTCTCCTCCCTTTTTCCATAAAAAACGGGGCGAACCGAAGTTGCCCCGCTTTAATTAGACCCAATGAAGTCAACCTACTGAACGACGAGTTGACTTGGGTACTCACTCTTCAGACCGCATTCCGAAGTGTTGGCTAACGAATTCTCATCGTCAGTTCAACTGCACGAAGTTGTGCCAATGCCTTGTTCAACTCCATGTGTGCCTGTGCAAAGCTAATGTCGTCCATGTGCGCACGAATATTTTCTTCCGCCGCTCTGCGGGCTTCTTCCGCCCTAGCTTTATCAATATCCTTACCGTGTAACGCGGTGTCAGCAAGCAGCGTAACGACATCCGGTTGAACTTCAACTAGCCCACCAGAAACGTATAAGATCTCTTCTGGTTTCGATAAATCCCCCACAATGCGAGCAACGCCTGGCTTGATTTTACTGATCAATGGAGAATGGCCCGGACGAATACCGAGTTCACCATCCGCACCAGCGACAGCAAGTGCATGGGCCGGACCAGAGTAGAGAGTACCTTCTGCACTCACCACATTCAGTTGAAACGTACTTTGGGTAACCGCAATGGCCATAGTGCCTCCCGCGCTTTACAGTTTGTTCGCTTTTTCAAGCACTTCATCAATGCTGCCGCAATACATAAACGCTTGCTCAGGTATATCGTCGTATTCACCCGCTAACAACCCCTTAAAGCCGCGAATTGTATCGGCAAGAGAAACGTAAACACCTGGGTCGCCAGTAAATACCTCTGCTACGTGGTATGGCTGAGTAAGGAAACGTTCAATCTTACGAGCACGTGATACCACTTGTTTGTCGTCTTCAGACAATTCATCCATGCCTAAAATGGCGATGATGTCTTTCAATTCTTTGTAGCGTTGTAATGTCTGCTGCACACCACGAGCGATGTCGTAATGCTCTTGACCTACTACTAATGGGTCCAATTGACGAGACGTCGAATCTAACGGGTCAATCGCTGGGTATAAGCCCATTGCCGCGATGTTTCGGTTAAGTACCACCGTCGCATCCAAGTGCGCAAATGTGGTTGCAGGAGACGGGTCAGTCAAGTCATCCGCAGGCACATAAACCGCTTGGATAGACGTGATAGACCCATTCTTGGTTGAGGTAATGCGCTCTTGAAGCACACCCATTTCTTCTGCGAGTGTCGGTTGATAACCTACCGCAGATGGCATACGACCAAGCAATGCAGAAACTTCTGTACCAGCCAACGTATAACGGTAAATATTATCCACGAACAACAGTACGTCACGGCCTTCATCACGAAAACGCTCTGCGATGGTCAAGCCTGTTAGCGCAACGCGTAGACGGTTACCCGGTGGCTCGTTCATCTGACCGTAAACCATGGCTACTTTGTCCAGAACACCCGCTTCCTTCATTTCATAGTAGAAGTCATTACCCTCACGAGTTCGCTCACCAACCCCAGTAAAAACCGACAAACCTGAGTGAGCTTTTGCAATGTTATTGATAAGCTCCATCATGTTTACAGTCTTACCAACACCTGCACCACCAAACAGACCGATTTTACCGCCTTTCGCGAACGGGCAAATCAAATCGATAACTTTAACACCCGTTTCGAGCAACTCAGTGCTACTTGATTGTTCTTCATAGCTCGGTGCTTCACGGTGAATCTCGTAAGACACTTGCTCGCCAATAGGACCACACTCATCGATTGGATGACCCAACACGTTCATGATACGACCTAGGGTTTCTTCACCAACGGGAACCGTGATCGGATGGCCTGTTGATTCGACTTCCAGCCCACGTTTAAGGCCGTCAGAAGACCCCATTGCGATACAGCGAACCACACCGCCGCCCAACTGTTGCTGAACTTCCAGCATCAGTGAGCCATCGCTGCCATCGTTTACTTTCAGTGCATCGTAGACTTTCGGGCCTTCACCTTGTTCGAACTCGACATCTACCACCGCACCGATGACTTTGACGATTTTGCCAATACTCATAATCTAAACCTCAAATTCTCTCTCTAAACCGCTTGCGCGCCGGATACAATTTCACTCAACTCTTGAGTAATCGCCGCTTGGCGCGCTTTGTTGTAAACCAGTTGTAGGTCTTCAATAAGTTGCGCTGCGTTATCAGTCGCGGCTGACATTGCCATCATCCGCGCGGCTTGCTCACAAGCGATGCTCTCAACCACACCCTGATAAACCAGCGATTCGACATAACGTTGAATCAAGTGGTCGAGAATGTCTTGAGGAGACTGCTCGTAGAGGTAATCCCAACGAGCTTCTTTATCACGTGAAATGTCTTCTTTCGGGAACGGCAGCATTTGCAGTACCGTTGGCTTTTGCACCATGGTGTTTACAAACTGGTTGTAAACGAGGAACAAGCGGTCGATTTTGCCTTCGGAGTAGTGCTCCATCATAGCGTTAACCGCGCCCAACATGTCTTCTAGTTTTGGTGCATCACCAAGGCCAGAAGTTTGCGCCATTACTTTCCCGAGGGACTGGAAAAAGCTGATTGCTTTCGAACCGATGAGCGTCGTATCTACCTCAACGCCCTTCTCTTGCCAGCCTTGCATATCTGCCAATACTTTTTTGAACAAGTTACTGTTCAGGCCACCACACAAACCCCGATCGGATGAGATGATGATGTAAGCTACCCGTTTCACTTCGCGTTCTTGAAGGAAAGGATGGCTGTACTCCAGCGTACCGGACGAGACGTGACCGATAACCTTACGCATGTTCTCCGCGTAAGGACGGGACGCCTGCATGTTCTCCTGCACTTTGCGCATCTTGCTGGCGGCGACCATTTGCATTGCACTCGTAATTTTTTGCGTGCTACTCACGCTAGCAATTTTGGTGCGAATCTCTTTGGTATTTGCCATAACGGACTCCTGTTAGTGGTCCTACGATTGCAGCGCAGTGAACTCTGTCAGCAAGCTGTTCAATTCACTCTCAATCTCATCGTTGTAATCACCAGTTTGGTTGATTTTATCGAGTAGTGGTTGTGCGTTAGTTCGACCAAATGCCATCAGCTCTTCTTCATAACGAGACACTTGATTTAGTGCCACATCATTGAGGAAACCTTTCTCTGCAGCAAAAATCGCCAACGCTTGCTCTGCGACCGTCATTGGTGCGTATTGTTTTTGCTTCATGAGTTCAGTGACTTTCTCACCGTGGTCAAGCTGACGACGTGTCGCTTCATCTAGGTCAGAAGAGAACTGAGCAAATGCGGCCAATTCACGGTATTGCGCCAACGCGGTACGAATACCACCCGACAGCTTCTTGATCACTTTGGTTTGCGCTGCACCACCTACACGAGATACCGAAATACCTGGATCAACCGCTGGACGTAAGCCTGAGTTGAATAGCTGAGTCTGTAGGAAGATTTGACCATCAGTAATCGAGATTACGTTGGTTGGTACGAACGCCGATACGTCACCCGCTTGGGTTTCGATGATTGGCAGTGCGGTTAGAGATCCTGTTTTGCCTTTCACTTCACCGTTAGTGAACCGCTCTACGTATTCTTCGTTAACACGTGCTGCACGTTCTAGAAGACGTGAGTGGAGGTAGAAAACATCACCCGGGAAGGCTTCACGACCTGGTGGACGTTTTAGAAGTAGTGAGATTTGACGGTAAGCCACCGCCTGTTTTGATAGGTCATCGTAGACAATCAGCGCATCTTGACCACGGTCGCGGAAGTATTCGCCCATGGTACAACCTGCGTATGGCGCTAGGTATTGCAGCGCTGCGGCTTCTGATGCTGACGCAACCACAACAATGGTGTTTTCTAGTGCGCCGTGCTCTTCTAGCTTACGAACCACGTTGGCAATGGTCGATGCTTTTTGACCAATTGCGACGTAAATACATTTAACGCCCAGTTCTTTTTGGTTGATGATGGCATCAATCGCCATCGCGGTTTTACCTGTCTGACGGTCACCGATGATCAACTCACGTTGACCACGACCGATTGGCACCATGGAGTCTACCGCTTTGTAACCAGTTTGGATTGGCTGGTCGACAGACTTACGGTCGATTACGCCTGGGGCAATGACTTCCACAGGGTCCATACGTTCAAACGATACAGTACCTTTGCCATCAATGGGCTGACCAAGTGTGTTCACCACGCGACCGAGAAGTCCGTTACCCACTGGCACTTCCAAAATACGGCCAGTGCCTCTTACTTTCATCCCTTCAGATAGGTCCGCATAAGGCCCCATCACGACCGCGCCGACGGAATGACGTTCTAAGTTGAGTGCCAACGCAAAACGATTGTCTGGCAACTCTAACATCTCACCTTGCATAACATCCGCAAGGCCGTGAATTGTGATGATACCGTCACTGACAGAGACGATAGTACCTTCATTTCTCGCTTCACTTTCGAGGTTGAAGTTATCAATTCGCTCTCTGATTAATTCACTAATTTCATTTGAATTTAATTGCATTTCTATACCCCGTTACACATGTAGGTTGGTCGCCAATCGACTGAGATTGGTAAGAACACTGCCGTCATACACGGTCTGTCCTGCTGTGATTACCACACCACCTACAAGGGATGGATCCAGTTGTGTTTCTAACGTAATGGCTTTACCGTATTTTTCGGTTAATGCTTGTTTAAGCCTTGCCATTTGTTCCTCATCCAGAGGTTCTGAAGCACGCACTGTTACTGTCATGGTTCGCTCGTATTCGGCTTTCATTTCAAAGAACTGAATCGCCACTTCTCCCAGCGCTTTTAAACGCTTGCTCTCTTCCATAATGCGAAGAAAGTTCTCGAAACTTTGATTTAACCATTCGCCACCAGCGTGAAGAATCAAATCCAGTAATGGCTGTTCCGAGCCTTCTTCACTGAGATCATCCAGAATCAGAAGTGTGTTTGGTTGTTCCATGATGACTTGAGTAATGGCAAACATCTGTTGCCAGTCATCCAAGCACTCTGCGTCACGAGCGTAATCAAACGCCGCTTTCGCGTAGGGTTGAGCCACTATTGTCAAATCGGACATGTGCCCTCCTACATTTCGTTGATGAAGCGGTTCACCAAGTCGCGGTTAGCCGAGCTATCCAGATTGCGATTTATCAGCTTACTGGCACTTTCAATCACCAGATCCGCCATTTCATCTTTCAACTCTTGGCGAACTTTGCTGCGCTCGCTTTCCACTTCTGCTTTGCCTTCTGCGACAATGTGCGCTTTCTCTTGCTTTGCCAGTTCAACGGCGTCTGCAACCATTTGATCTTGACGTTGCTTACCTTGGTTGATGATGGCCTGAGCTTTAGAGCGAGCTTCTGTCAGTAGCGCTTCACCATTCGCTTTTGCCAGTTCCAACTCTTTTGCTGCTTTTTCAGTTTGTTCAAGACCTTGAGCAATTTCAGCACGACGCTCATCAATCAGTTTTACAAGTGGTGGCCAGACATATTTCATGCAAAGCCAAACGAAAATCACGAAGGAGATCGCCTGACCAAACATTGAGGCATTTAAGTTCATAGCACCCTCTCTTCTATAACGTTATGAAATTGATTAATTCGAATTACGCTACAGCGAAGATGATGTACAAACCGATACCCACACCAATCATTGGCACCGCGTCCACAAGACCCATCATGATGAAGAACTGAGTACGAAGCATTGGGGTTAAATCAGGTTGACGAGCGACCCCTTCAAGGTATTTACCTGCAAGGTTACCGATACCCGATGCGGCACCCGCTGCACCAAGACCAATCAGCAATGCACCCGCCACGTAAAGAACTGCGCTAACGATATCCATAACAACTCCTAGAATTGAATTTTTTAATTAAGAAATAAATTTTTTGATTTAGTGCTCTTCAACAGCCATTCCGAGGTAAACCACGGTCAGAACCATAAAAATAAATGCTTGAAGCACAACAATTAATATGTGGAATAGTGCCCAAGGAACACTAAGTGCCCATTGCATCCACCATGGCATTAACGCAATTAGTATGAATATCATTTCACCTGCGTACATATTGCCAAATAATCGAAGACCTAAAGATATTGGTTTAGAAATTAATGTTACCAATTCAAGAACTAAGTTCACTGGGTATAACAGAGGATGAGAAAATGGTTGAGTAGTTAACTCTTTAATAAACCCTTTCACACCTTTGTTTTTAAACGTATAACCTAAAACCAAAATAAATACGCCTAATGCCATCGACATCGTAATATTGACGTCGGCTGAAGGTAAGTCACGGAAGTGCTCGACACCTACTGAACGAGTCAGCGCTGGAATCAAATCAACCGGCAACAAATCAACGGCATTCATTAATAATACCCAAACAAATATTGTCAGAGCTAAAGGGCCTACAATCTTGTCTTTAGCTAGAAATATTTCTTTTACGATATTATCGACGAACTCAAATACCATCTCGATCAAACACTGGAATCGTCCCGGAACTCCTTTCGTTCCTTTCGTCACCGCAAAGCGGAATGAAAGGATGAAAACAAGTCCCGTCAACCAAACCATGATCATGGAATCAAGGTTAATTCCAAACCATCCGTTTCCGGTGGTGAGAAAGGTCAGGTGGTGCTCAATATACTCATGAGCGGACTGGACAGTATCCATTTATGCCTTCCTTTCGAAGCGGTCTCTGAACAGCGGCGTTAAGAAGTGACCAAACATCGTCACACAAAAGCCTATCAGGACCACGATGTTGCGAAGAGCCATAAATCGAAACGTCAAAACAAACATTACAATGGTGTAGATGACTTTGATATTTCGACTCAGATGCATGAGGTCACGCAAACTCTCTTCTGGTTTCACCCTAGATTTAATGGACGCGAATACCATGCCGAACAGAGATGGTAGAATCGCGATGAGCACCCCAGTAATCGCTGACTCAGCACTTAGAGATCCACTTCGCATGTATTCATACGCGATGAATACCAGACCCAAAGTTGCTTGAGCAATAAGAATCCTTTTACCAGCTACCAATATTGGATCGTCGTGAATATTAGCTTCCATAAATCACCCTTTAAAATAATTTCGAATTAAACTTCTGATAATTAAACTTCACAAAATACATCAGCCAAGTGACGACAAATTATATTCTGATAAAACCTACTCACAGAATTAATTTAACCTGATAATTATTGTTCACATATTAATAAATCAAAACGGAACCACTCCGTATTTCCGTTTCCCAAGAAATATACACCGATAATTTTAATAATCTGAATCGAAAAACTTGCAAATTATCATTCCATTTTTGAAGTGTTATTTTATTTGAACATTCCAAAAATGAAATATACATTGATTAAGCCGTCTTTATCAGGGTTAAGACGAAAAGCTTGTCACATGGAAGTGACACTCCATCACGAAAGGAGTTAAAGTGATTTATAGGTTATATAATTTTAAAATATACCGACATTAATATATAGCCTACTAATAAACCTGTTTAATATTGCAATGAAATAGCTTTTAAATAGAAACTTAAAAGATAAGAATTAAATATCTGTGAAATATATTATTTCTTTGCGTCATTTGTAGCACGTTAAAATAGACATTTCATGTACTTATTGCGATTAAAAAGAACAAAAAAAGGACGCTGATTCAGCGTCCTTTTTCGTTTTATTTCTTATTACTTGCCTGCTTATCGAGTTGAGGCAAGGCTTTGGGTATTGCCCACTTCTGGCGTTTTGGCTTCAGTGCTTGTATCCCTTTCCAAAGCGCATTCATCAAGCTTGCGTCCTCTTGCCCCTCATGTAGGCGCTGTGAACGCTTCTGCCAAACGTCAGAGTCATTGGCTTTACTCATTTCAAGACCACCCGTGTTGCTTCTCAGCTGCTTATACAAGCTTGCTCGAGCAGCGCCCCATCGATTCGCTTTCACCATTCGTCTGAACACTAACCATGGCGGCGTAGGACGAGAACGATAATAACGGTGAATGCTCAAGGCGGCGATAACGAGAACAAATAGCGTCACTGCGCAGCCAATCAACCAGCCAGAATAAGCTCTAACAAAGGATTTAAATGTATGCTTGGCTTTGAAGGTCTTACCCTCAATCACCACCGTTTCCAGCTGTTTACTCTTGCTATTCCACCATTGGAACTTGTGTTCAGGCAAGATGAACTCACCGCCTTGTTGAATCACATACACGCTTTCTTCGATACGACTCGATTGGTAATCGCCACGCGTTTGCTTATCGTCTAAGCGGTTTGGTTGAGGGTATGCTTGATAACTGGCAGTAGAATCATTGGATAACAAGTCTGGAAGCAATACTGACAAACTGTCTTGTGCATTGATCGTTATGGTGCGAGTGATTGCATCACCGACTTTCAGCTCATCGTTAGACGTTGCCCATTTCTGATCCACACTCACCTTAGTCGCGGTAAACCATGCAGATTCATCACTGAGCAACCCAGAAGGCATAGACGCTTCGAACTTAATTGGCTGCGTATAAAGCGTACCAGCCACTTTCGAGCCATCAGGCGCAGAGACTTGCACACCAACGGCGACAGGTGGAATCACAAACTGCCCAGAGGCTTGCGGATACAAGGTTATTTCCCAACGCTGACGAGACCACGTTTGTCCCCCTTTACGCTCGGTATAGTTGGTTGCTAATTGGTTACGCTGCTTTGCAATCACGTTAGGGATTTCTACGCTGCCAATGCGTGTACCACCAGTGAACCAACGAGGCGTTGCAACTTCGATATACAAGATCACCTGCTCATTCACACTGAACTTAGGCGCTTCTTTCGTATCTGCTCCTGCCCCCTGCTTGCCAACCCACGCTAATAACTCGACATCATTGCTGCGCTGCAAGTCTTGGATATCTTGTGCGTTCGCCAAGCCAGTAAAAAACAAGGTAAACATCATCAAGATAGTGCTTAGACGCCCAACCACGGAATCAGCACCAAGTTTGAATTCATTCATCATTGTGCTTGCTCCTCTTCTTGTTGCGGTTCTGGCTTCGGCTCCGTTTTCAAGGGTTCACGCAGTTGAATTTGGAATTTAGCGCGCAAGAAGTACTTAGGATCGGCCTCTACGCGTTTTAACCACTTATCCGCCAGTTCTTGGCTGCCAAGGATTTCGTTCGCATTGAGTTTCTCTTTCAGCATTAATTCAGCCGCGGTTTTTTCGTCTGCCCCATCTGCCGTTTGCGGGTTGTCACCCAGTTCAAACGACTCTTCAGGTCCGTCTGTTGTCCCCGCTTGGCTTTCACTGGTACGGTTAATCTCTTCGACAATGCCACCAATGACTTTTAGGTTGTGCTCGACGTCTGGTCGTAATTGCTCACTCAAGGTGTCTTTGTCTGCCAGTGTTTGCAACAAATTACGCGCGGCCAAATACTCACGTTGACGCGCCAACGCACTCGCAGCGTTGTATAAGCCATAGTCTTTTACCGCATCTGATGGGTCGTTTTGCATCTCCAAGAAAGCGGTATGAGCCAGTTTGTATTCGCCTGCGTAGTAATAAGCTGTCCCTTTACGCAACGGATCCGTAAAGTGCTTTGCTGCCTCAAGGTATTCGTTTTTGTTGAACAAACACTGTCCTTGTTGATTTGGCGTGAGCCATAAATCCCACCACCATTGAGACGCTTTATCCCAAACGGTTACCTCTTGCACCACTTCAGGTTTGTCCGCTTTGAGCGAGACCGTTTCCGCCATGGCTTTTGGCGTCATAAACAAAGACGTTGATACCATCGCCACCACACACCATTGCACTAACCAGCCTTTGCGGAACCAAAGCATCATAATGAGAGCAATAGGGAACAGCAGTTGATAACCCATATCTTTCCAAGGCATGGATGATTCGCCATTGAGTTGCATGTTTCGCTCAACAAAACGGTTCAGCTTGTCTATATCGCTGTTGTCTACCGTCACTTCAACAAGGCGTCCACCAGTCGCGCCGGCAAGATTATTTAACGAGTCCAAGTCGACCGGGTTGTTAGAAACAATGTCCGAGTTACCCGCTGCCAAGATAAGCAATTGATAAGGCTTGTCGGCAAAGTAGTTTTTGTAAGCGGTAATGGTTGCCGGGTTGACACCATCCGTAACCAACAGAACCGTAGAACCCGGTTGGCCTTGTAATTGTTGGTCAATCAAAGGCAACGCCGTCTCAGCAAGTTTACCTTCAACTGGCATGATTTCTGGTGTTATCGCCGCTAGAAACGGTTCGAATACTTTGCTGTCTTGCGTCACAGGCATCGCGACATGAGCAGAACCCGCATACACAACCAACCCAGTGCTGCCACCTTTTCTTGCTGCCAATAGGTCACGGATCTTTTGCTTTGAGCGTTCCAAACGGCTTGGCGGAAGGTCTTTTTGCAACATTGAATCGTTGTTGTCTAATACCACCAGCATCGAAGCTTTGTCTTCGCCAAACGGTGAAGCTTGGCGCTCCCAAGAAGGTCCAGCACAGATGATGATGGCAATCGCTACTATCACCATAAGCAGCTTAAGTGGCAGTTGTTTTCGCCAACCATAGTCGCCAATCGTTAAGGCTTTACGTAAATGCTCAGGAAGAATGTCTTTCCAGCTTGGTTTGGCTTCTTCTCGCCATCTTAACCAAAGCAAAAGAAACATTGGGATGAACGCCATTAGCCACATTGGACGAATGAAATGGAACTGTGTGACAAACTGTTCTAGCCCCATGCTAGAGAAAGGAGAATCAAACATGGCGCTCTCCTACTACGTTGTCTGCTTGTGCAGAACCTTCACTGCTCACTGATAGTCGACGACGCTTAAATGTCGCCAACGAGAACGCGGTTAAATACATCGCAACCACCAAAGCCATTAAGTAATGATGCAAGCTTTGCTTGGGACGGTAAGTGGTACTTTCATAAAGCTGGGGCTCTAACTTACCAATCTCATCATAGGCTTTAGCAAGTTCGTCACGGTTGAGCGCTTCAAACGCCTCACCACCGGATTCTTTGGCAATACGTTTGATCGTATTCATATCTAGTGCAGTTTCACCCACGGTTTGTGGATCACCCATTGCAATCACGTGGATACGTACATCTTTGGCTTTCGCGACTTTCGCCGCATCAATCGGCTCAACGAAGCTTCCGGTATCATTACCATCTGTCAGAACAATGGCGACTTTCTCTTTGTTCTCTTCTACGTCGGTACGCGACTTTTCACTTTGCTCAAACACCTTAATCGCCAAGCCAATTGCATCACCTAAGTGAGTACTTTGCCCAGCCATCGCCACATCCGTTTGGTTAAGCAACTCTAACCACACTTTTTGATCGGGCGTGAAAGGGGTTTGAACAAATGCCGCATCGCCAAACAAGATTAACCCTAAGCGGTCGCCTTTGCGCGTTTTGGCAAAGTCACTCAATACTTCTTTGGCTGCATCGAGACGAGAGATCTTTTCACCGGTTTTGGATGTGAAGTCTTGCTCTGCCATTGAGCCAGACAAATCGACGACGACCATAACATCGCGGCCTAAGCTTTCACGCACCTGTGGCTCGCCAAGTACTGTCGGCTTTGCCATTGCGGTCACGACCAAAAGCCAAGAGATGATGAGCGTTGCGCGCTGCCACCAGCTCGGAGTGAGTTGGCTTACGCCTTCTGACGGCGTTTCACCAATCGCATCCACAAGCTGACTAAAGAACGGCACTTTGATGGCCATTTGTTTGGTGCGGTAAGCTGGGACGAGGAAATACACTACCAAAGGCAGCGGCAAGATGATGAACCAAAGCGGATGCTCAAACTCAAAACTGCTCATGCCAAGCCATGAAGCAAGAAGATCACCCATGGCGACCTCCTTTTAATGCACGCGCTTTGTAGGCAAGCGTGCGCTTTTCAATGTTGTGAGCGTTCTCATCGTGCTCTTTCACCCACTCAGTTGCACGTTCAAAAAGTTGTAAACGCTCTGTTTTTTCCAGTTCAACACTTGGGTCAACGATACTTTGCAGCCATCGCTTAGATACTTCATCATCAAACAATTTGTGCTTGGGGTTAAGCTCATCTAACTTGCGCAGGAACGCGGTATCAAACAAGCGAGCATGAGAGCTATCAAGATGGATTAAGACGATTTTCAGAATCGAGAACAGCGCTTTCGGCATGCTGGCGTCATCTGGTGTTAAACGAGAAATCGCTTCAATAGCTTCTTTACGGTAACGGTTATCCCACCAGTGGTGTGCCAGTCGGTAGCCGACATACATGAGTACAATCGCACCGACAATTGCAAGGATCTTCCAACCAATGGTTTGTGGCACCCAGCTGACGCTTTCTGGCACCGCGACGTCATGCAGCTCACGCAGAATATACGTGCTTGGAGGCGTGTGTAAGTCTGTCATTTATCGGCCTCCAACGAGTTTTTGGAATTGAGTAATGTGGTCACCTGTTGTATCGATTTCGATATGAGGCAGCTTTTTGATTGCCATGAGTTGCGCCAGTGATTGACGTTTTAACTGCGCTTTCTCAACCAAACTGGCACTGGCGGCATCGACTTTGGCTTTGCTGTCTAAGTTGAGCTGGTAACGACCATCACCAATCACCCATTTCACTTTCGCCAAATTTTGAGGAAGCGACTGCTCTAGAGGATCGCTTACCATCACCGCTAACACGTCATTATGCTGTTGAAGCTGCTTAAGGTGATCAAGGTGGTGCTCTTCGCAATCGCGCCAATCACTGATGAAAATCAGCGTGGATTGTTTTAGCTTCATCCGTTTAATGAGCTCAATCCATTTACTGAACGTCACTTTGTCTGAATCCAACGAGTCCACATTTAAGCGCTGGTTGGCCTGAGAGAGTCGCTTCAGTTGAGCGAGCAAATCGTTTTGCGAACGCTGGGCTTTGCTGTGGTATAGAGCAGAGTCAGAGGCGATAACAAATCCGACTCGGTCACCGTCTTTCAATACTCGCCAACCACACATAGCCGCGACTTCAGCAGCGACTACAGATTTCATGACCTCGGTAGAGGCAAAAAACATCGCACTGCGCTGATCAACACAAACAATCACATTGCGGTCTTTTTCTTCGGTGTAACTGCGCACATGAGGCTTGCCCGTGCGCATAGTGACTTTCCAATCTAGGTTTCGGATGTCGTCCCCTAGCTGGTAGTGACGCAGTTCTTCAAAGTTCAAACCACGTCCGCGGAATAAGGAATTATGACGACCAGAAAGCACACTGCCCGCTTTCAAGTGAGGCAGCAGGCTGAAGGATTCGGCTTGCGCTTGTAAACGTACTAAGCGTGAGTAATCGCAATACAAGCGAGGATCGAGCCCTTGGGATTGAGGAACAAGCGTTGGCTTTGCCATAGTCCCTCCTGCTTATCCGATTTCTACACAATCAAGCAACTCTTGCACCACTCGCTGGTGATCGACACCATCGGCAAGTGCATCGTAAGAAAGTGAGAAGCGATGTCCCAGTACCGAAGGCACCATTGCACGTACATCATCAGGCGTTACATTGTCACGCCCTTGTAGCCACGCATAAGCGCGCGCACATTTGTCTAAGGCAATTGAGGCGCGAGGACTTGAGCCGATTTCGATCCATTTTTGTAGCTGGGAATCGGCGTAACGCTCTGGTTTACGTGTCGCCATTACCAACGCTACGATGTAGCTTTCGACTAATTCAGACACGGCTATAGAAGGAAGTTGGCGACGCGCTTCAATCACTAATTCAGGCTCGATGTGTTTTGGCGTCACTAGCTCATTACTGGTTTCTGAACCCAACTCTTCACTGCGTACCAGACGAATGATATCGCGCTCGGCTTCATCTTCTGGGTAATCAACAGTCACTTTCATGATAAAACGGTCCATCTGCGCTTCTGGCAATGGATACGTCCCCTCTTGCTCCACAGGGTTTTGCGTTGCAAGCACCATGAACAACTCAGGCAAGACGTGTGTCTTATCACCCACTGTAATCGTACCTTCTGCCATTGCTTCTAGCAGTGCGGCTTGTACTTTTGCTGGCGCACGGTTCACCTCATCCGCTAACACAATGCTGTTGAAAATTGGTCCCGGTTGGAAGTGGAGTTGAGGCTTACCATCCAACTCTTGGTACACTTCGGTACCTGTTACGTCTGAAGGTAATAAGTCGGGTGTAAACTGAATACGACCAAAGCTGGTGTTAAGTAGGTTCGCAAGCGACTTCACCGAGCGCGTTTTTGCCGTTCCCGGTAAGCCCTCTAAAAGTACGTGACCATTGGTCAATAACCCTATCACCAAAGCCTGAACCACATGGCTTTGTCCAATGACGCTTTTTTCAGTTTGTTCGATTAATTCATTAATGGCTTGTTGTGCGTGGTTCATAGTCTACCTATTGAGTTTACGGGAGCCTGAGCGTTAGAAGTTGAGTATAAGACTGAAAGTAATAACTAAAGGTTATATTCGCTATATTCACCTGAGTTGTAAGACTTTATTAACCTTGATATGCCAACCAGAATTGGCAGCGAATGGTCAAAGAACATTTTTATTCCCGGACACAAGTAGTTTAGACCAGCCTCACCATTCGGCGCGGTAAGTAACCGATTTTTTGGGCATTCTCCCCAGCAATACTTCAAATACGGGCAATCAAGGCAGTATTGCGGCAAAGAAGACTTTTTCGCCATGCCAAAGCTGTATTGACGAGTTGAGATTGCAATTTCATTCAGAGATCGGTCATGAATGTTAGCCAGTTGGTATTCCGGATAAACGTAGTGATCACAGCTAAACACATCCCCATTGTGTTCAATCGCTAGGCCTTTGCCGCAGAACTCTGCGCTAACACACAACTGCGAAGGCATCCCCATGACTTGCGCGACAGCGGTTTCGAAAAGGTTGACCAAGACTCTGCCAAGATCGTTGTTCACCCATTCTTCAAATACAGCAATCAGAAACTCGCCCCACTCTTCTGCATCGACCGACCAGTCCGTAACCACTGACATCAAATGTCCCGGCTTTGCTAATTCGCTGCCAAGTTTTGGAGACATGTTTTCTTTCCAGAAATGGGGAGCGGTTTGAGTGAAAGACCGAGGTTCAACACAAGGTGTGAATTGGATATAAGTGACGCCGAGTTCTTGAGTGAGGAAGCGATACACTTCGAGCGGATATTTGGCGTTAAAGCGGTTTACTGTCACCAACGCATTGAATGACACATTATAACGCTTCATCAGATCAACGGCTTGCATGACGCGTTGAAAGGTCGGTTTTCCACTTCGGGTTTTGCGGTATTTATCGTGGATAAATTCAGGACCATCTATCGATAAACCAACTAGAAACCCGTGGTCATGCAGAAACTGACACCAAGCCTCGTTTAACAATAGGCCATTGGTTTGAAGGTCGTTTTCGATGCGAACACCTTGTTTAGCGTATTTGTTTTGCAGTTCGACAACCTTCTTGAAGTAATCCAACCCCAACAGTGTTGGTTCACCACCCTGCCAAGAAAACACAACCTCCTCACCATCTTGGCTTTCAATATAGCTCTTTATGAATGCCTCAAGTGTTGCATCGTCCATTTTTGGTTGAGTGCCTTGATTGAGTAATTCATCTTTGTGCAGATAAAAACAGTACTGACAATCGATATTGCATTTTGCCCCGCCCGGTTTCGCCATCACGTGAAAACGTCGTTCGACTTTATCACTATTAGATACAAACGCCGTTTTTAGGGGAGTTAATGCCATTTGAGTAGTATGAATGTGAGTTTGTTTTTTCATAAAGAACGATCTCGAAAGCAGAAGAAAGTCAGCGCCCAAGTTGGGCGCTGTATTTAAGGACAATAACTAGGGTCTATAGACCTATGGACAAAACGTTATTTCGGAACAAACGAGCCCGGAGCCATACGCGGCGGGTATTCGTTGAAGGTTTCCATGACCTCTTTTACTTTTTCAACTGCAGGCATCATCAAGAATGAACGTTCGTACATCCAACGGTCGTAACCCATACCAGTATCGCCACGCTCAAATGGGTCGATACTCAAATCATAGATTTGTGGTACACGGAGTTTAGTAAATGGTTTCTTCCAGATATCCAAACCGGTTTCGTTTTCTTGAATCAAGAAGTGATATTTGTATTTGCCGTAACGTAAAGCCAATAAATCGCCGTCATCACTCCAGTAAACAAATTCGTTACGAGCAGACTTGTCCGTTTTACCCGTTAGGTAAGGCAGTTGGTTGTAGCCGTCTAAGTGAACGTTGTAGTTCATATCGCCCACTTTCTTACCTTTCAACAGCTCTTCTTTGACGTTGCTGTTGCCCGCCGCAGCGACCAATGTTGGTAAGAAGTCTTCCAGAGACACAATGCCGTTAAACGTCGTGCCCGCTTGGATATGGCCCGGCCACTTAATCACTGCAGGAACACGGAAGCCACCTTCCCAACCGGTGTTTTTCTCACTACGGAATGGCGTCATACCCGCGTCTGGCCACAAGTTGATCATTGGGCCATTATCTGTGGTGTAAACAATGATGGTGTTGTCATCAACGCCAAGCTCTTTAATCTTATTGAGCAAGTGACCAATTTGATCATCGTGTTGCTTCACACCATCGGCGTAAAAACCTGCGCCTGTTTTACCTTTGTAGTCGTCTGGAACGTGCGTGAAGTTATGCATGCGCGTGGTGTTAAACCACGTAAAGAATGGCTTGTCGGCTTTGACTTGTTTCTCGATAAACTTCTCAGCTTCATCTAGGAACTCGTCATCAACCGTTTCCATGCGTTTGCGCGTCAATGGACCCGTGTCTTCAATCTTGCCATCCGCATAAGAGTGGATCACACCACGAGGTCCAAACTTCTTCTTGAATTCAGGATCTTGTGGGTAGTCTACGTTCTCCGGTTCTTCTTCCGCATTTAAGTGGTAAAGGTTACCAAAGAACTCGTCGAAACCGTGGTTGGTCGGCAAGTGTTCATCGCGGTCACCAAGGTGGTTTTTACCAAATTGACCCGTTGCGTAACCAAGGTCACGTAGCAGTGTCGCAATAGTTGGATCTTTCTCAGAAATCCCTTCTTTCGCTCCTGGCAAACCAACCTTAGACAAGCCGGTACGTTTTGGCATTTGTCCCGTGATGAACGCAGAGCGACCTGCCGTTGAGCTTTGCTGAGCGTAGAAGTTGGTAAACTTAGCACCGTCTCTTGCAATGCTATCAATATTTGGTGTGCTGTAAGCCAGCATGCCACCGTTGTAAGCACTCAAGTTCCAGTAACCGACATCGTCACCAAAGATAACGAGAATGTTAGGCTGTTCTGCCGAGTAAGCGGTCGCTGATGCCGCTCCGATCGCAAGCGTACAAGCGTTTAATACCAGCTTCTTGACGCGTTTTTTATCGTGGTTTGCCATAAAAGGGCTCCATAAATCCGTTGCTGCGAATCTTGGTAGAAATCAGATACCAAGATTTGATTAAGATAAAACTTGTTATTTGACGGATAAATAGAGTTCAGATACGTTGATATATAAATTTAGTTTATGGGTAACAAGATGGACTTAAACTTGATTCAAACTTTTTTGGTGGTCGCTGAGTATCAGTCCTACACCAAAGCGGCCGACCATTTAGGCCTTACGCAACCTGCGGTGAGCGCTTCGATTAAGCGGCTTGAACAAGTGGTAGGAAAACAGCTTTTCGTCAAACAAGGACGAGGGATCGCACCCACTTCAACCGCGTATCAACTCATGCCGCAGTTTCGTCAGGCAGTGAGCATCGTAGACAACGCCATTTCAGAAAGAACCACTTTTCAAGCCTGCTGCTCAGAAACCTTACTCCACAGTTTAAATCCGATTGAAAACGTTGTTTTCCACGAGTCTCCACCGGAAAAGTACTTGTTGTTTGAACAAATTCGACAGCAAAAAATGGATTTAGTGATTGATACCATTATCACCAAAGACTCCTCTTTCGTGATAGAAAACGCCTACGATGAACCCGCAATGATCATCTGTCGTCAAAGTCATCCAAGAATCCAAGGGACACTGAGCCGAGAAGATTTTTATCGTGAAACTCACTGTATATTTTCAGGCAAGTGGAACAACACTTCTGGCTTCGAACAACTGGCAAAAGAGCCGATTCAGGAGCGAAATGTAGAGATCGTAACGTCATCTTTGGCGGGGATGGCAATGTATGTTGCACAACGAGATTGTCTAGGCGTTGTTTCTCGATCGTTTGCGATGAAATGGAGTAAGGCACTCAAGTTACAGATCCTTGAATGCCCGATTGAAATCGACCGTATCCCCTATAAATTCGTCTATCATAAGCGTGATGAGCACAATCCCGCTCATCAGCGCTTAAGGGAACAGGTCAAGCAACAACTTGAGTTTGCCCATGCCGCTCCTATTGATTTATAGAGGCTCTTAAACGCTGAATCACATCAGCTGGCGCAAACTCTCCTAGTTGCTTCAAACACTGCTCAAAAGCAAATTCAACAGAGCCATCTTTGTAGTTTCTAGCCAGCACCTCACATTCCGCAAACAAGTGCTGTGGGTTGCCTCCCACTTTGTAAGCGGTGTTCAACGCTTTACTGGCCGCAAGCACGTCTGAGTTCTCCAGAGCGAGCCCATAAACATACCAATACTGGGGGTTTCGCTCTGCGGTTTCCGCCGCTTGTTTTAAGTATTGGTTTGCTTTCACACTGTCACCCACTCGCAACCATGCTAAACCCGCGCTGTAAGGCAAAGCACTCGATTTCGGCTGAGCTTCAATCCCGGCCATCAAGGTTTCTAATGCTTTTTTGTCATTGCCCTGTGCACGATACAAATCGGCTAAGTTTGCATAGCTGTTCTCGAAGTAAGGTTCTATTTCAATCGCCTTTTGGTAAGACGCAATGGCTTTGTCTGTTTCGCCAAGGTCTCGATAGACATTCGCTAGGTTCGTTCGTCCAAAGCCTCGGTCAGCATTAAAGCGTTGGATGGATATGTAGTCTTCCAATGGCTGTTTGATCTTGTCACGCTGCAGAGGATTCATTTCCGGATAATGGCGAACCAGTGCACCTGCGGCTTCTGCACGTACTGATAAGACTGGATCGCTCAGTAATGGTTCGAGGATTTGCCACCGGTCACTGAACTCATAACCAGAAGACCCAGCAACAGCCCCAAGACGAATCATGTCGCTTTCATGCTTCACCGCTCTTGCCAATGACACTAAGGTGTTTTGCCCACTATTGCCGCCCATTCTCTCCAAAGTTGATGCACGAATAATGTCACTCAACGATGAGTCTTGAGCAGAATACGCTAACGCATCAGGCGCACCACGATGACCAATAGAATCGGCGTAGAATGCCACGGCAAAGTGTTGTTGATTGCGGTATTTCGAATTCGGGAACCACTCACCTATTTTCTGATCCGCCCACTGATTGGTTTCGTTTTCATGGCATGATGTACAGACGTTTGGCGTATTGATGTGCTGGCTCAGATCTGGACGTGGCACATGCCAACTGTGGTCACGACGCGGGTCGACTTGCATGTAAGTCGTTTCAGACATGTGGCAAGTGGTGCATTTGGATGCTTCGGTATTTGCCTCATGGAAGGTGTGATTCTCCGGCATGTAGTCAGACGCAATATGGCATTGTGCGCAAACGGCTTCTTCAGGAATTTTTAACTCGGCAGTATGAGGATCATGGCAGTTGGTACAAGTTACCCCTTTCTCTGCCATGGCAGACTGCAAAAATGAGCCATAAACGTAATCTTCATCGTAAATCTGACCATCGTGATAATAGAGCTCCGGTGTAATTAGGCTTAGACGATATTTATCCAAGAAGGAGCCTTTAACATGGTCCGCACTTTCATTTAACTGTGTACGACGGCTATGGCACTGCGCACAGGTTTGAACTTGATGAGTCATCGCGATTTCTTTTGGTTGGAGCGTGCTGTGCCCTTCTTCGTAGACCCACTCTTTTACTGCCATACCTAAATCTCGATCAAAGCCATAATGGTTCGCTGAGGTGATGGTATTCCCAGATTTTTCCGCTTGTTTGGCAAGTTCTACGTGTTCACTGGCTGGGCCATGACATGCTTCGCAACCGACATTGATTTCTGACCATGTTGTTGAATACGTATTGGCAGTTGCATCGTAGTTTTTTTCTAGATTGGTTGAATGGCAATCAGCACACATGAAGTTCCAATTCTGACCCGTGTTCGTCCAGTAAAACTCATCTTTGGGGGTGGTGTCGGGATAAAGATGGAACCAGCGCTGTCCGCCTTCTTGCTTGGCTCTCGAATCCCAAGCGAAAGGAATTAACTGCACACGCCCGTCTTCAAATTCCACCATGTATTGTTGAAGCGGTTCCCACGCAAAGGTGTAGCTGATTTTGTAATCATGCCACTCACCATCAGGCCCTTGGATATTGACCCAATATTCACTCCCTTTTCGATAGAAGCGATTTGGCTTACCTTCAAAAGTGAATGTGTGGTCATCAAAATCACCGAGAACGGATTCCGCATCGGCATGACGCATCGCCATATCGTGATGAGAACCTTGCCACGCTTCGGTTTCTTTCTTGTGGCAATCAATACACGCTTCGCTGCCTACGTAAGTTTGCGTTGAAGAATTGATTGATTGTGGTGCGACCGACACGGTTTCTTGTGCAGAAGCTGACCGTTTAGATACTGTTTCCTGTGCAAACAGAGAAAAACTGACGAGCGCTGCTAGGCCGATCAAAGCCTGCTTCCAACTTGCCCACTGAGTCATAACTGTCCTTGTGTGTGATTCTTTTTATTCTCTAATCAAAGATAGAAGTGTTTTTCCTTTTTAGACAAGCAATTACATGCGTTTTAAGAAAAAATTAAACACAGTGCAAAAAAAAAGAGGCTCCGAAGAGCCCCACATTTGGTTGCAATCAATTTATTTGTTGTGACTTTCCTGCAACTTCTCCATCACTTGATCAAGTGAGAAGCTTGCTGCTTTTTGTCGCGGTGGAAATTCTTCGAACGTTGCCAAGAATTTACCTACATAAGCCTGTGCTGGAACCAGCATGTATGCGTGGTCAATCAGCCAGTCGTAATAAGTGTTAGACGTAATGTCCGCCACTTCGTATGGGTCCATGCGTAGGTTGAAGATCTTAGGCACACGTAATGGCGTAAACGGTTCAGCCCAGATACGTAGTGTGCCTTTTGCGCGCTGCTCTAGGAATACGATCTTCCAGTTGCGGAAGCGAAGTGAACTCAAATCACCATCATCAGTGAAGTAGAAGATCTCTTCACGTGGGCCTTTCTCTTCTTTACCAGTTAGGTAAGGCAAGAAGTTGTAACCATCGAGATGATTCTTAAATGTCTTATCACCCGCCGTGTAGCCTTTCAGCAGCTTCTCTTTGATTTGGTCATCACCAGCCGCCGCCACCAAGGTTGGCATCCAGTCCATGTGGTGCATAATTTCGTTAGAAACGCTGCCCGCTTCAATCTTACCCGGCCAACGTACCATTGCAGGAACACGGAACGCACCTTCCCAGTTGGTGTTCTTCTCACCACGGAATGGGGTTGTACCCGCATCTGGCCAAGAGTTCATGTGCGGGCCGTTATCGGTTGAGTAAAATACGATGGTGTTGTCTTTGATGCCCAAGTCATCCACTTTTTTCAGCAGCTCGCCTACTTGGTTATCGTGTTCTACCATACCGTCGGCATAAAAACTGATGCCAGTTTTGCCCAAGTTTTCTTCTTTCACGTGTGTGCGGAAGTGCATGCGTGTTGCGTTCCACCAGACAAAGAAAGGCTTGTCAGCCTTCACTGCTCGATCCATAAAATCAAGCGCCGCATCTAACGTTTCTCCATCCACCGTTTCCATACGCTTACGCGTTAGAGGGCCGGTATCTTCGATTTTGCCGTCAGCAAAGGACTTAATAACCCCACGAGGACCGAATTTCTTACGGAATTCTGGATCTTTCGGGTAGTCCACATTCTCAGGTTCTTCCTCGGCGTTCAAATGGTAAAGGTTGCCAAAAAATTCGTCGAAGCCGTGATTGGTTGGAAGGTGTTCGTCTTTATCGCCAAGGTGGTTTTTACCAAACTGACCTGTCATATAGCCCAGTGGTTTAAGCATTTCTGCAATCGTTGCATCTTCTGCCTGAAGACCCAAATCTGCCCCCGGAAGGCCAACCTTACTCAAGCCCGTTCTCAATACCGTTTGTCCGGTAATGAAGGTAGAACGGCCTGCAGTACAAGATTGCTCGCCATAGTAGTCGGTGAACATCATGCCTTCTTTCGCAATGCTATCGATGTTCGGTGTTTTGTATCCCATTAAGCCAAATGTGTAAGCACTGATATTAGATTGACCGATATCATCGCCCCAAATGACCAGAATATTCGGTTTCTCTGCTGCGATACTGCTACTTGTCGCGCCGATAAAAGCAGCGGCAAGAATCGCTAATCGGCGTTTCACGCCATAATTCGCTGTCATATAAACCTCTGTATGTAATAGAAAAGTGCATCCTGCACACAAACGTATAGCTCACAAAACAGACTAATGCGAATCAAATAGCATAATTATACTTTGGTTAAAACTAAGGTCTTATATCCCCATTTAGAAAGCGGATTAACGTGACCTGAGTCTCGCTTCAGTTTTCCCCACAAATCCTAAGGTCGAAGCAATCAATTGATAAAACAACAAGTTATTTCTCTACATAACTTATGGTTATAAACACTATAAAGCGACATTCTTCAATTGCATCATTAACTTAATAGCCAACGAAGCATGGGCGGTACCTAAGCTTCTTTTCCAACTTACAACCAATTTGGAGTTTTTATGGCTAACCAAATGAGCAAGCTGGCTGTCGGTCTCGGCGTACTGGCAACCTCAAGCGCAGCAGTGGCAGCAGACAAACCAAACATCCTAGCGATCTTTGGTGATGATGTTGGTTACTGGAACATCAGTGCATACAACCAAGGTATGATGGGTTACGAAACCCCGAATATCGACCGTATTGCAAACGAGGGTGCACTATTTACTGATCACTACGGTCAGCAATCTTGTACTGCAGGCCGTGCAGCATTTATCACAGGCCAAGAACCGTTCCGTACTGGCTTGCTTACAATCGGTATGCCAGGCTCTACTCACGGTATCCCTGATTGGGCACCGACCATTGCAGACCTACTAAAAGGTCAAGGCTACATGACGGCTCAGTTTGGTAAGAACCACTTAGGTGACCAAGACCAACACTTGCCAACTAACCACGGTTTCGACGAGTTCTTCGGTAACCTTTATCACCTCAATGCTGAAGAAGAACCAGAAACTTACTACTACCCGAAAGATCCTGAGTTCCGTAAAAACTACGGCCCTCGTGGTGTAATCAAGTCTTTTGCTGACGGTAAGATTGAAGATACAGGCCCAATGACGCGTAAGCGTATGGAGCACGCGGATGAAGAATTCCTAGAAACGTCACTGGCATTCATGGAAAAAGCCGTGAAAGCAGACAAGCCATTCTTCATTTGGCACAACACCACTCGTATGCACGTTTGGACTCGTCTACAAGAGAAATACCAAGGTAAATCAGGCGTAAGTATCTACGCTGACGGTATGCTTGAGCACGATGACCAAGTAGGTGTTCTACTAGACAAACTTGATGAGCTAGGTGTTGCTGATAACACCATCGTTATCTACTCAACTGATAACGGTGCAGAAACAGTAACATGGCCTGATGGCGGTGCAACACCATTCCACGGTGAGAAAGGTACCACTTGGGAAGGCGGTATGCGTGTACCTCAGCTTGTTCGTTGGCCTGGCGTGATTGAACCAGGAACTAAGATCAACGAAATGATGGCGCACCAAGACTGGCTACCAACACTAATGGCTGCAGCTGGCGTTCCTGACGTGAAAGAGAAGCTAGCGAAAGGCTACAAAGCGAACGGTAAAGACTGGCGCGTACACATCGATGGTTACAACTTCATGCCTTACTTCCAAGGTAAAGAAGAGAAAGGCCCTCGTGAGTCACTGCTTTACTTCACTGCTAATGGTGAGCTAAACGCAGTTCGTTGGAACGACTGGAAACTGAACTTCGCGGTTCTTGAAGGTGATATCTCTAACGCGATTCGCTTCTCTCCAAACTGGCCACAAATCATCCACCTACGTGCTGACCCATTCGAGAAAGCACCGCACGAATCAGGTATGTACCTGCGCTGGATGGCTGACAACATGTGGTTGTTCGTACCTATCCAAGACGTTCTTGGTGAATTCTTCAAGACGCTGCCAGATTACCCAATGCAGCAAGGTCAGATGATGAACCCAGCGTCGATTAGCTACCAATCTCTTGGCCTGCAAGGCAAGATGAAGCAGCTAGAGCAACTTCAGCAAGAAGTTAAAAAAATGAACTAGTTTCTTTTGCAACTACCGAAAAAGCCCACCGATTCAGGTGGGCTTTCTTTTTGTCTCGACCTTCCCCACTTAAGTAAAACTTCTAGACATGTCGCACTTTGAAGGCTCTTTATAAATAACTGATAGCTTTCTCATTCATCACGTTGATTTTAACCAAGTCATTATTGATAATAGTTCGCATTCTCGATAATAAGTGATATATCAACATGTTTAGCCCAACGTCAGTCCCCGTTCAGCCAAAGCCAAACTGGTCATCGAGTTCATCCGTTCCTGCTCCTTCAATCTTATTGGTCGAAGATGACCCAGATCTCAACCTTCAACTCACCCGACTACTTAAAGAGCAACGCTATCAAGTCATCTCGATGTTTTGCGGGGATGAAGCCGTTAAGGCTTTTCAGCAGCAAGACTTTGATTTGGTCATACTCGATGTCAACCTCCCTAACCTCGATGGCTTCGAAGTGCTTAATGTCATTCGTTCTCAGTCACAAACACCCGTAGTTATGCTGACTGCATTTGGCGCAGAAGAATATCGAATTCAAGGTCTTAAATGCGGAGCGGATGATTACATCACCAAACCCTGTAACTTCACCGAAGTGAGTTTACGTATAGAAGCAATTTTACGTCGCACACAACTCATCAAGCAGCCCAATTCCGCAACGCAACTCAGTGAAAGAGAGTTACTTCTCGATAAGCAAACTCACACTGTAACGATCCATCATCGTCCTGAGATGGACCCCATTCAACTGACACCTATTCAATTTAAACTGCTGTGGACGTTAATCGAGCACCGCGAAGAAGTGCTGAGTAAACCCTTTCTTTATCAGACCGTACTAGAGCGTCAATTTAGCCAATATGACCGAGCCCTAGACATGCACTTAAGCCGTATGCGCAAACGTCTTATTGCAGAAGGTATGTCGAACGACCGTATCCAGACCGTGCATGGCAAAGGGTATATTTTCAAATGAAGAAAATGTTGTTCTGGCGACTGTTTGTCGTCTTATCTCTCGGTGTGGTGATCTTCTTTTCTTTGATTCATAGCGCTGCCATTCTTTCTAATGAAAAGATGAGCTACCTTAAGAAGTCCCATCGTCAGCAGATCCTCGATTGGGGCTCTACAGCACAAACATATATCGACCAGCAAGATTGGCAAGGTTTGGACACTTGGTTAGAAGAACTCGCTGCGAATGAGTCTACTTGGGCAACGGTTCTGCAATCACATCTAGACGTAAAAGGCGGCAATCCGCTCAATGAGCGCTTTTGGGAAGGCTACGGCATTGGTCGAAGTGTTGAGTGGAAAATCCACCTCGATTTTCCAGATAATCCAATCATGGAAGTGCCGCTTTCTCCTTTTGGGTATCATTTTCTGATTCTACTGCCCGACCGAATGCGCCCTGGTACTTACATGTCCCATGCGTTTTGGTTGTTCCGTTTTGTAATTCCATTTCTCTCTTTGCTGGCACTTACGGTGTATTTGTACCGTTACGTCATGCGTCCATTACAGCAGTTCCACCGAGCAAGCCAAGCTTTCAGCCAAGGGGATTATTCGGCGCGCATTGAGCAAACCATGAAGTTAGGCAACGATGAAATAAGCCAAGTCGCGCGGACTTTCGACAAAATGGCGGAACGAACCTCAGATGTGATTCAACACAACAGAAACTTAATCGCCGACATGTCACACGAGATACGTACCCCACTCGCTCGTATAGAAATGGCCATAGACTGCGTCGATAAAAACATTGAGCGCGAGCAAATGTTGCAACGCATTAAGAGCGATACTCATAAGATGCGCAGTACAGCAGAAGACACTCTCACCCTTGCATGGATTGAAAACGAACAACCGAACCTCAGAACGGAAGCATTTGACTTAGCAGAACTGGTTGAAATCATCGTTGAAGATGCACGATTTGAATACCCGGATAGGCACGTGTTACTGCAGCAAGACGAATCATTACCTATCAATGACTCCAACCAAATGGCACTCAGCCAATCGTTAGAAAACGTCATTCGCAACGGTTTACGTTATACCCAACCTAATGAAGCGCTAAAAATTGAGGCGCGAAACAGTAGCGAGCATTATCAAATCGTCATTGCCGATTCTGGACCTGGTATCGACCCAAGTTTGTATCAACAAATTTTCAAACCTTTCTTTAAGGCCAATAATCAAGTCGCATCACGTAAGGGCTTTGGTGTTGGGCTGGCGTTAGCGAAAAGGCATATTGAAGCCGTTGGCGGCAAGATCGTTGCCTACAATGCGCCAGAGCGAGGTTTAGTGATGGATATTACCTTGCCCAAACGACGTTAAGCCTCACGCGGAACAAGGATTGTAACAGTTGTAAAAGTCGTTTACTCAGCGTGGAAGAATCACCAAAATCTCACTCGATAATAATTCTCATTAACAATGGAGGTTACGGTGTCTGCTTCAACCGTATTTAAGCTAAGCCCACTTACCATCGCGCTTTTAGTGGCGTCACAAGCGACTTACGCCAAGGATGATATGGAAGTTATCGAGGTGACTGGTCACACACCTGAAGGTGTCGATATCTCGATAGACTCTGACCAACTAGCAAAATCCCAAGCTCAAGATCTTAATGACATTTTCAGAAAGGATGCCGAAGTCAGTGTCGGTGGTTCATCAGGTATTTCTCAAAAGATCTACGTCCGAGGTCTAGAAGATACGATGCTGAATGTCTCTATCGATGGTGCAGAACAATCCGGTAACCTATTTCACCACCAAGGCCGATTATCGATCGATCCAGAGCTGCTTAAGCAAGTCGATGTGAGTGCAGGCGCCGGACGAGCGACAGACGGCCCTGGTGCACTTGGCGGCGCAATTAAATTCACCACAAAAGATGCACACGATCTACTCGCTGCAGACCAAACCTACGGTGCAATGTTGAAAGGTGGCTACTACACCAACAATGAAGGCTACAAAGTATCGGCAAGTCTTTATGGTGAAGTCGCAGATCAACTTGGTTTGTTGGCATCATTCGGTTACATCGATGGTGACAACATTCAAGATGGCAAAGGTGAAGAGCAGCCTTATACAGCGCTAGAACAGCAAGTTGCCCTCCTTAAGCTATCTGGTCAACTCAATGACGAACACTACCTCTCAGTAAGCTACGACTATCGTAATGACGATGGACGATGCTTGAATCGCCCGCACTTCCAACCAAGTTTCAAAAACGAACCTTTAGACCAAGAGACGGACCGCTCGACATTCACCTTAAACCACAAATACAGCGCGAGTGATCTATTCAATCTCGATACGACCTTCTACTACACGGACAGTCGTCTTGCCCACAAAGATCACCCACGTTGGGGAACGAGCGATGGCTCAATTCAAACTTCGGGCGTGAAGATCTTCAACACTAGCAAACTCACCGACCATACTTTGGTTTACGGCCTAGATTACAAGAAAGACAAATCAGAATTTGAGACCAATTACGATGGCAAAAAGGATGATGAAGAGAGAGGCACTGTCTACGGTTTGTTTGTTCAAGACGATTGGATGCTGACAGACGCTCTCATTCTCACCACAGGTGCTCGTTATGATTGGTATGAACTTACCGACAACATGGACCAAGACTTTGACTCAAGTGGCTTTAGCCCTAACGTTGGTATCAATTACAACGCCTTTGAGGGTTTGAACCTATTTGCGAGCTATGCGGAAGCGTTTCGTGGGCAACAAATCAAAGAGTTATTTGTCATCGACTACCGCGAAAATGATCCAAACCGTAAGCCAGAGGAAGCGCGCAACCTAGAGCTGGGTGCAAACTACCAATATGACGAATTCTTTGCTGGCTTAACCTTCTTTGACAGTACCATCAAAGATGTCGTCACCAATCAAGGGGCCGTGTACACCAATGTTGGCGATTTAGATAATCAAGGCATCACCGCTTACCTAGGTTATGCAATTTCAGATGTGTCAGCTCGCTTGAGCTACAACCAATCACGCCCAGAACTCAACGGCACTCCACTTTCGGATGATGACTCTACCCTAGGCACATCTATCGGTGACACTTGGGTGCTTGATCTGATCTATCAGCCGATGGAAACACTGGAGTTTGGCTGGAACGCTCGATTTGTTGAACGTCTAACCGACGTGGCAGATCCAACCGTTCATCCAGAAAAGCCAGGCTACGGCGTACACGATGTTTACGCATATTGGATGCCACTCGCTGACGAAGAGTTATCTCTAACGCTGTCTGTTAAGAACGTATTCGACAAATACTACTTTGACCATGCGTCGTACATGGAATACATCGGCAGTCCTGTCGCCCAAGGCTATGCAAGCCCGGGGCGAGACTTCCGCTTTAACGTGACTTACGCGTTCTAGGTTTGTCTCTTACTTTGGCATTGAGCTAACAATAACAACCCGGAAATCGGAGCAATTTGCTCCGATTTTTGGTATTTGGCGACTTATTTTGCTTTAATTAACGCAAATTCAATTTACTCAAAATAACTCAATGAATTTACGTTTAATTTTCACACTGTGTATCGCCACTCTGTTTGCAGGTTGTGCGACCTATGCGGGCCTAAACTACGACAAACTGTTTGGCCCTGAAGAAGTGCGTGAGCGTACTGTTGCTCTTGAAACACCCCAAGCGGACTTCTTTCAACATGAAGTAAAACCTATCGTCGATAATCGATGTGTGGTTTGTCACGCCTGCTACGATGCCCCTTGTCAGTTAAAACTCTCTTCCGTAGAAGGCATCGACCGTGGTGCAAGCAAAGCTTTGGTTTACGAAGGCACACGCTTGACCGCAGCAGCCCCAACTCGCTTATTTGAAGACGCGCAAACTACGCAAGAATGGCGTGATGCTGGCTTCCATCCTGTGCTCAACGAGCGTGAGCAGAGCATGGCGGCTAATATGGATGCAGGTTTGATTGCTCGTATGTTGCAACAAAAGGAACGTCATCCACTCCCTGATCAAGTTCAATTAGAAGGCTTCGATTTTTCTATCGACCGTGAACAAACGTGTCCGACGATAGAAGAGTACGCAAAATACGAACAAGACAACCCGACATGGGGAATGCCTTTCGGGATGCCGAACTTAACGGCGATAGAATATCAAACGCTCATGCTTTGGCTGGAAAATGGCGGCATCATGAATGCGCATATCCCGCTTACCGAGCAACAAAAAGCTGAGGTTCAGAAATACGAGACGCTGCTGAACAAGAGTTCTCGCAAAAACCAGCTCGCCGCTCGTTATATTTACGAACACCTTTTCTTATCGCACCTGTTCTTTTCTGAGTTGGACGGCGAACAACCTCGCTTCTTCACTCTCGTGCGATCTTCGACGCCACCGGGAGAGCCAGTAAAACGCATCACAACGCGTCGTCCGTATGATGATCCGGGGGTTGAACGTGTGTACTACCGAATCATTCCTGAGCAAGGCACTATTGTAGATAAGACGCACATGCCGTTTGCGCTGAACAAACAACGTATCGAGAACTGGAAAAAATGGTTCATCGATGGCGATTATGAAGTAGCAAAATTACCAAGCTACGAGCCTGAAATCGCCGCAAACCCAATGACCGCATTCATCGATTTACCCGTGAAGTCTCGCTTCAAGTTCATGTTGGACAACGCTCAGAACACCATCATGGCTTACATCAAAGGTCCGGTATGTCGTGGTCAGCTGGCATTAAATGTAATTAATGATCGCTTCTGGGTATTCTTCCTAGACCCAGACAAGGCCGACATTCCTGAAGTCAACGAATTCTACCGCTCACAAGCAGCGAACCTAAAACTTCCCGGCGAGCTTGAAAGCAATACTGTGCCAGTAACCAACTGGGTGAAATACTCGCGTCAGCAAGCACGCTACCTAGAAGCCAAATCTGACTTCATCAACAAGTGGTTTAAGAACGGTGAGCACCTATCGACCGACGTAATTTGGGACGGCAACGGTACAAATCCGAATGCAGCTCTTACGGTCTTCCGTCACTTTGACAGCGCGTCAGTGGTGCAAGGTTTAGTGGGTGAACAACCGAAAACGGCTTGGGTTTTGGACTATGCCCTGCTTGAACGTATCCACTACCTACTTGTTGCAGGCTTCGATGTGTACGGTAACTTTGGCCACCAGCTGATTACCCGAATGTTCATGGACTTCTTACGCCTTGAAGGGGAAAGTAATTTTATTGCCCTACTTCCTGCTGATATGCGCCACCAAGAACATTCAAGTTGGTATCAGGACCAACCGCGTCAACTAAGCGACTTCTTACAACGCAACGTTGCACCATTTAGCCAACCGACCAGTGTTGTGTATCACACTGACGATCCTAAATCGGAGCTATTGGATATTCTGCGCAAGCAAGTATCACCTGTCTTGTTGCCACGATACGATATCATTGATACCGCGCTTTCCGTGGAGAATGAGCAGCAATTGGCGAGCATCAACCAAGTTCGTGGTGAAGGGCTAAAAACGGTACCGCAAATCACAATGCTGATGGTGCGCAGCAAATCTGGTGAAGATGAGCTTTTCACTCTTATTCATAACAACGCTCACATCAACATTTCTAGCCTGTTTGATGAGGAGAGCAATCGAGACTTTGCGAAAGATGACATGACCATTGTTCGAGGTGTGGTTGGCAGCTATCCAGCGGCGTTTTTCTCAATCGAAGAAGATCAAGTAAAAGAATTTGTCGATCAATTTAGCACCCTTAAATCCGAGGATGATTACGTTAAGTTACTGGATAATTTTGCTATTCGCCGAAGCTCAGAAAAGTTCTGGCCATTTAGCGATCGTATCCACGATTGGTATCGTACAAAACAACCGATCGAATTTGGTTTACTTGACTATAATCGTTTTGAGAATCGATGATGATTTAAGGGGGTTCTCATGAGTATCCGAGACAACATCGCCGCTCTCGAGCAACAGATATACGTTGCCTGCTCAGAGGGGGATTACGACACGGTCAACATGCTTGAGCACCAACTCGAATACTTGCGTGGCAGAATGGAACATCCGTTCGAAGATGATCCTTATGCTCTAGACACTCGGTTCGAGTGGGAAGATGATCTGACCGAATAGAAAAAACCTCCGGCGCAAACCGGAGGTTTTTGTTTTTAGCCCACGAGCTAACCGCAAGACGCAAGGCGCATCACACGCCTTTTATTCTGCCATCAAACGGTCAAGTTCAACGACCGAATCGGTCACTTGCTTCTTAATAATGTCTTGCTCGCTTGAGTACACTTCTAGTGGTTCTGACGCAATTTCAATGCTTTGGCAGGTATCCATCAATGCCGTCAAACCTAAGCTGCCTGCACTGCCTTTCAACTTGTGAGCAAGATCTTTTACTGCTCGGCTATCGCCATTATCCGCAGATGTTTCCATCTGACTCAGTACGTCAGTACTGGTTTGTCTAAACAAGTCGATGATGTGCAGCATTTTCTCTCTGCCCAAGATCTTCATGTCTGACTGAATCACATTCGGATTGATGATAACCATTGCTGGCTCCTCTGCTGTCGGCTCATTGATGACCGGTGTCTCGTTAATATCAGTGATTGTTATCGTCTCATCCTGAGGGTCACACTTGCTCATTTGGGGCAGCAAAAGCTGTTTGCCATCTAACATGTCTTGAATAAGCGTAGCAAGTGCTTCTTTTTCCATTGGTTTCGGTAAGTAGCCATCGAAACCCGCTGCTAAGTAGCTTTCTACTTCTTCAGCAAATACGTGAGCAGAAACCGCAACCATTGGTGTTGGTGCAAGTGCTTTCTCTGCTGGTTTGTTACTTTCTATGTGTTTCAGTCGATGAATCAAGTCAGTGCCACTACAGTCAGGTAAATTAATATCGACTAATGCGATATCGAAGTCCTGTTTTTGCATGATTCGTTCCGCTTGCGCACCATCTTCCGCCATGACGACTTCATGCCCCATGCTTTCTAAGAAACCTTCCGCAACCACCCGATTTACCGGATTATCTTCGACAATGAACACCTTCGCTTTGATCTTACACCGTGCACTCGCAATAGAAACGGTTTCAACTGGTTCACTTTCCTCCAAAGGAATCGAGAACCAGAAACGGCTACCATGGCCTTCATCAGAGTCAACGTCCAGACGTCCACCCATGGCTTGAATAATACGGCGGCTAATGGCTAAACCTAAACCTGTACCACCAGTTTGATTTAAACCACCTTCCGCTTGGGTGAAGGCATCAAACAACGTCTTCTGGTCTTTTTTCGCAATACCAATTCCGGTATCTGAGACTTCAAATAAAACTTGTGATTCGTCTTCTGGATTCAGGCTGACGTAGATATCAATCTCCCCCTCCTCAGTAAACTTAATCGCGTTACCAACTAAGTTATTCAACACTTGGCTGATACGTGTCACGTCACCTTTCCAATAACGACCTACATCGCTTTCAATATGGTAAGAAAAGAGCAACTTCTTCTCTTGTGCCTTACCGTTCATTAGCTGGAAAGTGTCTTCAACGATCTGATGCAAGTCGAAACCTAAACTTCGTATCTCTAAGTGCCCGGCTTCGATTTTGGAGTAATCTAAAACGTCATTTAAGATCGCCAATAGAGTTTTACCACTGCGGTTGATGATCTCTGCATAACGCTTTTGAATTGGGTTTAGCCCTGAGTCTATTAACAGGCGAGCGGTTCCAAGCACTCCATTCATCGGTGTCCGAATTTCATGGCTCATTGTTGCCAAGAAAGCAGACTTCGCACGGCTAGCTTGTTCGGCTTGTTTCCGCGCTTTCGCGTGGTTAAGCACCTCTTCATTTAAGCGACGGTTTGCCTGTTTCAACTGAGAGGTACGTTGCTCGATCAACTCTTCTAGGTGCTCTTTGTGTTCTTCTAATTCTCGCTTAGCTTGCGCTTCGCCTTCGGCCACGACTTTAAGCGCTTGCGCAGTGTTACGTGCCGTAATGATCGCCTGCCCCATATGTGCAAGTTCGTCTTTGCCTTTTACTTCTAACTCAACCGCCAAATTACCTTGTGCAACCGACAATAGCGCTGCCGAGTATTCCCCCAGACGCTTAACCACCGAAACATACACGACACGCCACAAGATCAAGACAACGATGATCAAACCAATGATAGAAATCACCGTCAGGGACCACTGTGCGAACTTCAAGGTATTCGTAAGCTCATCGACAGCCACACGTGTCGTTTGGTTTGAGTCATCCACCAGCTTGTTGACGGTACCATTTAGCTCAGAGAAGAGCTGTAACGTCCCCTGCATTAACTCTTGAGACTGCTCGTTGTTTTCGTATTGTTGAAGCAGGATAGTAAACACAACTTGTCGTTTACCCAGCTCTTTCAGTAGTTGCCCCATCTGCTCTGAGCGAGTCGGGTCTTCTACCGCCAATACACGTCGCTTCATGATTTTTAGATTGTCTTCAAACTCAGTTTGGATTTGTTGAATACGATCCACATTGGTGAGGGTGCGAGCTTCTTCAATCTGGTTGAGCATCTTAAACGCCAATAAGTGCAATTCATGCAGTCGCTCAGTCAGATCGAGATCGACCTCTACGAGCGCATCCAAAGCTTGGTAAACTTGAGCTTTTTTGTTGGTTTCAAGAAGGTCATAAATATGAGTGACGTTAGCAACCGCGATCGTACTGGTGTTTTGAACTTGGGTGCGAGTCAGTTGCTCAAGCTCTTCACTCAATAAGCGCATTTCTTCTACGCGCGTATCGATCTCTTTGGCGAGCCACAGTTTTCTTTCTACTGTCACACCCAATTCAGCTAGATTATTGATGACGTTTTGAACGTGATTTTCTAAGGTTTCGAGTAAATCAGCGTCAAACGACTCGCCACCCAGTTCTTTGATGTGAGTAAGCAGCGATTCAAGCTGATCAAACAGCACTCGTCCCGCCTCTTTACGCTCTTGTTCATTTTGCGCATTCGACAACATTTGCACCGATGAAATAATGCGAGTGCTGAGCTCCGAAACTTGTCGAGCTTCAATCATTGCCGGAATGGCAGCGTCCACCACGTTCCTTTCTGTTTTTGCCACCAGAGAAAACCCTGATACACCGATTAGCGCAGACAGCATGACCAGCATTGCCATCGCAATGAAAGACAATAACAGTTTGCGACCGATGCTTGCGGTAGCTAGCAACATATTTTCCTGACCTTAATATTCGTGTTCGGCGACATATTACGTTATATTTTGCAGTGTTTACTTAATCTATGCCAACGAACTTCATTTCATGGTTATAAATCAGCGCTCATTTCGCACAATTTTCAAGCATTCAGCTCTCGCAATGTCACTTTTCGCTTCAGTGCCAGCTTTTGCGACAGAGAAAGTCTGTGCTATTTACCCTCATTTAAAGGACTCATACTGGTTATCAGTAAACTATGGAATGGTTTCCGAAGCGGAAAAACTTGGTATCAACCTTCGTGTTTTAGAGGCTGGTGGTTACCCAAACAAAACTCGCCAAGAGCAACAACTGGCTTTGTGTACCCAATGGGGTGCAGATGCCATTATTCTTGGGACGGTCGATCCACAAGCTTACGAACACAATCTGAAAAACTGGATAGGCAATACGCCCGTGTTTGCGACCGTAAACCAACTTGAACTCGATCAAGAACAAAAACAGCTACTTCAAGGTGAAGTTGGTGTTGATTGGTATTGGATGGGTTACGAAGCAGGTAAGTTCCTCGCAGACAAACATCCGAAAGGGTCAGGCAAAACCAACATCGCTTTATTGCTTGGACCAAGAACACGTGGCGGAACAAAACCGGTAACAACGGGGTTTTATGAAGCGATCAAAGACAGCGACATTAACATCGTCGATTCCTACTGGGCAGATAACGACAAAGAACTGCAACGCAATCTAGTCCAACGTGTGATTGATATGGGCAACATTGATTACATTGTTGGCAGCGCCGTTGCGATTGAGGCCGCAATCAGTGAATTACGCAGCGCGGGTAAAACCGAGGACATTGGTTTAGTTTCGGTTTACCTTAGCCATGGTGTTTACCGAGGTTTGTTGCGTCACAAAGTCCTATTTGCACCTACCGATAAAATGGTCCAACAAGGCCGTTTATCAGTGATGCAAGCCGTGCATTATTTACGTCAGCAACCGTATGAGAAACATGCGTCACCAACCATTAAAGCGCTAACTCCGAAGACTCTTCATGACGACACAATTGAAGAATCGTTATCTCCGTCAGAATATAGGCCGACATTCAGCGTTAATGCAGTTGATTGATAGATAAAAAACGTGTTTTATTGGACAGCAACGAATTTAAAATCATAAAAATGGAAATAACTTGATGCAAAAAAAGACTCGTACCATGCCAGCGCACAAACATGTGGCATTGGTTGCCCACGACAACTGCAAGCCTGAGCTACTTCGTTGGGTTAAAGAGAATAAAGAGAAACTGCAAAGCCACTTCTTGTACGCTACAGGCACGACTGGCCACATGCTAAGCAAGGAAACCGGTCTAGCAATCAAGAGCATGATCAGTGGCCCAATGGGCGGTGACCAACAACTTGGTGCTCTCATCTCTGAAGGCAACATCGATGTACTCGTCTTCTTCTGGGACCCACTGAACGCCGTACCGCACGACCCAGATGTAAAAGCGCTGTTGCGTATTGCAAGCGTGTGGAACATTCCGGTCGCGACAAACCGCGCTACAGCTAAGTTCCTATTCAATTCCCCACTGATTGACCAAGAAGTGGACATTGAAGTGCCAGACTACGACGCTTACCTAGCAGAACGTACCTAAGCTCTGAACGTTAAATCACACATAAAACAAAGGCGATACTGAGTATCGCCTTTGTTGTTTCTAACCGAAGAGAAACGCTTCTAACGTGAAGTCTTTATCTAACGAGAAGTGACAATTGGATAATCGCCGTTCACCAATTCTTGAACAAACCCAGAGCCAGCACCGGTGTGCGTGATCCATACTTTCTCTTTAGCACGAGTCAGCGCAACATAGAACAAACGACGCTCTTCCGCATAAGAGAATTTGTCTTTTGACTCCGTCAATGCGCCATCAATGTGGGCTTGCTTTTTCTTAGCAGGGAACTGACCTTCGTCCACAGACAAGATAATAACAAAATCAGCTTCCCTCCCCTTACTTGCATGACACGTCATAAAGCGAATCTCAAGGTTCGGGAAACGCTTCAACCAATCGTCATATAGATCGGGTTTGTGATAATGGTTTCGCCCTAACAGCAGTACCGATTTCGTTTTCTTCGCTTGCTGGTTAAGTTGATCTAGGATCTTCTCAACTTGATTGCTTGGTGCAGTATGTACGCTCTTTTGTTTACGTTGCTTATGGCTATTGAGTGTTTTCGGCAATTGCGATGGGTTTTCTTGGATGAACGTGTTCGCAACGTCACCAATTTGATTGTTAAAACGGTAGGTCGTATCAAGGTAATGAACCGTTGAGTGAACAAAGCGATCTTGGAACCCAGTTGTTAAATCCACGTCCGCTCCAGCAAATTGATAAATCGCTTGCCAATCATCCCCCACAGCAAACAAAGTCGCGCCGGTTTGCTTCTCTGTCGATTCACACAGAGCTTCAATCAAAGCTAAGCGGTCTGGAGAGATATCTTGATACTCATCTACCATCACAAAACGCCAAGGTGAAATGAACTTACCTTTGGTCACATAATCCGTCGCACGACTGATCATGGTAGGGAAATCGACCTGATTGGTTTCTTTGAGCATTTTTTGCCATGCACTAAAACATGGCCAACACAAAGCCAGTTCGCTATTCAAGCGCGTGTAGTCTTGATGATTCACTAGCTTCTCTTGCACTTGCTTTTTGGTCAAACCGACCGCAGCAAGTTGCGAAAGCTGACTGTCTAACCAAGCAATCAACTTAGGGTTTTCTGAATGGCTACCTAGCTCATCGTCACCTTTCAAATAAGCAATCGGCCATTTATCCAAGTGCTTCTGCCAACGCTTAAAGTTGGTTGGTGTCATCCAATGTTTCTTAAGCCAGTCAATACACCAAGCCGAGCGTTGATTATCGTCTAAAGCCAGCGGACTAATTTCGACCGGTTGAGGCTCGACTTGATTAAGAATACGTAATCCAAGCTGGTGGAAGGTGTTCACGCGCACGTTTTCTGCCGCGAGGCCAACCTTATCAACCAAACGCTCCTTCATCTCTTTAGCCGCATCACGGCCAAACGCTAACATCAACAATTCTTCTGCTTGCGCTTGGTGACTTTGTAGTAAATATGCCACGCGTGCCGTCAATACACTCGTTTTACCAGACCCAGCACCCGCTAACACAAGGTTATGATCATCATTGAGTAAGACGGCATGCTGTTGGGAGAGATTCAGAGGTGACGACTCAATACGGTTGAACAACACTTCCCAATTCGGACGTTCGTTCTCTAGCCAATCATGGTTACGTTGGCTCAAAGCTTTCGACGTTTCAGAAATCCAAGGTTCGATTTCAGCCATGCGCTTTGGCATGCGCATTTTCGCTTCAAGGAGACTGGTTTTAATCTCAACCAATTCGTTGTTGAGTTTATCGACCCAATTTTGTACTTGAGAATGCGGTAAGTAAGCAGGCAAGTTTTTAAGCTGATATAACTCGTCTTCCCACTTAGGCAGAAATTCGGCAAGCTTACGGCATTGAGTATTATGCCAATCCTGATATTGACGCACCGCTTCTACAGCAAACTTGCGACATTGTGGCCAAGGTAGACCTTGAACTAACCAGCTTTGTTGTTTGCCATCTTGCTCATGAGCAAAGAATTGCAAAGAGCTCCATAAAAGACCTCTTTTGACCGACACTTTGCCATTCCAAATCGTAAACGGGATGTGTTCTTCACTACCCACTGAACATAATAAAACACTGTTTTCTTTTATTTCGACTTGGTAATACTCATTTTGAATAAAAAACTGTGCTTTATTAGAGGCAGTAAGCTGCATGAAAGGTGCGCCTTTTGATATAGAAGTTCCCGTTTTATATCATTTTAGACGGTTAAATTGTAGCGATGGATGAAGCACAAATCGCGTTCTGTCGGTATTCTTAATTAAAATTCACATTACTGTTGAATTTGTGAACAAGAGACACGCTTCCATCACAAGCCTCCTTCAGTAAGTCAATGACAATTCTGTTGATTTCCTGAGCAACTGATGATTTTTATTAAATTAGGTCATAAACACGCTATAGTGAGTTTGTTAAAATTCTCTCGTTTTCCACCGACAACGAAAGGCGCATCGTGCAAGCAGCTTTAAAACTTCGGCTCTATTGGGCAAACAAAACCATCAACTATAGCATTCTCATTTTGATCACCTTGCTTGGTGTGGTGATACCTACTTGGTATTTCGGCCAAAACACCTTGATCACTCCGCTTATCTTAGGTGTCATTGCCGCAGCTCTGGCAGAAAGCGATGACAGTTTTACAGGTAGGGTGAAGGCGTTATTCCTCACTTTCATTTGTTTTGCCGTTGCTGCCTTCTCTATCGAGATATTGTTTGATACACCGTGGGCGTTTGCTATCGGTCTGTTTGTTTCGACGTTCGGCTTTATCATGCTCGGTGCCATTGGACCTAAATACGCTAGCATTGCCTTTGGTTCTTTATTGATTGCGATCTACACCATGCTAGGGGCGCACGAAAGTACGAATATTTGGTTCCAACCGCTTCTGTTGTTGACAGGCGCTGCGTGGTACTACTTTATGTCGATGATCTGGCAGATGTTCTGGCCGCTTCAACCCGTTCAACAAAGCCTCGCGACTGTCTTTCTTCAAATTGCAAACTACCTAGATGCCAAGGCAAAGCTGTTTCATCCAGTCACCAATCTCACACCACAACCCATGCGTATAGAAGCAGCAAAACTCAACGCTGCGACTGTGAATGCACTGAATGCTTGTAAAGCGACGTTGCTTAGCCGTTCTAAGCGCGGCCATATCGATGGTCCAAGTGACCGCTTCTTGAACATCTATTTTATCGCACAAGATATCCATGAACGCGTCAGTTCAAGCCACTATCGTTATCAAGATCTTGCGACAGAGTTTGAGCGTTCTGATGTTCTGTTTCGCTTCAAATACCTGCTTGAATCACAAGCACAAGCGTGTCGCGACATCGCCCATGCTATCCGCTTGGGTAACGAGTATACTCACACAGACCAATCTATTTTGGCTTTAGCAGAACTGCAAAACTCACTAGGCTATTTAGAAGAGCAAGACCAAAGTCACTGGAAACGCCTATTAGCTCAGTTGACCTACTTGTTCAATAACTTAGCGACTGTTGAGAAGCAACTGAGCAACATCAATAACCCAGATGCTGAGCGCCTAGAAGAAGACGTGCTCGATGACACCAACCCACACACGTTTAAAGCAATGTGGCAACGTATTGCGGCGAATCTACATAAAGATTCGATGTTGTTCCGTCATGCGCTGCGTATGTCAATTGCTTTGACAGCCGGTTACGGCATCATTCAAGCATTTGATATCGACCGTGGTTACTGGATTCTATTAACCACCCTATTTGTTTGTCAGCCGAATTACAGCGCAACAAGACAAAAGCTGACTGCTCGTGTGATCGGCACATTAGCGGGCTTGTTAATTGGTGTCCCGCTACTTACCTTCTTCCCCTCCCAAGAAAGCCAGTTAGTATTCATTGTTTTCTCGGGGGTGATGTTCTTTGCATTTCGTATTAACAACTACGGCTATGCGACGGGGTTTATTACCTTGTTGGTTTTGTTCTTGTTCAATCAGTTAGGCGAAGGCTACGCCGTAGTACTGCCACGTTTGGCTGACACGTTAATTGGTTGTGTTTTAGCAGTAGGTGCCGTCATGGTGATTCTGCCAGATTGGCAATCAAAACGTTTACACAAAGTGATGTCCGATGCGATTGATGCCAACAAGCAGTATCTCGGGCAGATCATCGGTCAATACCGTATTGGTAAGAAAGACAACCTCAGCTATCGTATTGCTCGCCGCCAAGCACACAACAATGATGCAAACCTCTCTTCTGCCATCAGTACAATGTTGGCGGAACCAGGTAAGTACCGCACTGCGGTAGATGAAAGTTTCCGTTTCTTAACGCTTAACCACGCGATGCTGAGTTACATCTCAGCGTTAGGCGCCCACCGCACGAGAATTGAAGATGAATCTATTCATCAACTTGTGCTCGATGCACATCGCTGCATTCACCAGCATTTGGATGTGCTGCATCGCCAACTTCATCATCATTGTGAAGAATGCGACCTATCATCAATCAATGATGCAGATCTAGAGCAAAGACTGAATGAATGGCGTGATGAAGACGACCATTCAGCCCGCATGGTGCTACAGCAACTGCATCTGATTTACCGTATGTTGCCTGAGCTGCATTCACTCGCTTCTAAGTTTGCCGTTCGCGTGAACTAACCCAACCTAGAACGAACTAAGAATATTGAACTAAGTAACCATATTAAAGGGGTAGACTATGATTCTACCCCTTTATGATTAGCGTGCTTATTCATAAGAAAAGTCTTACAAGGCACTTGACGCTTACTGACATTACTCGGACAAAAAAACACCATTCAAAAACTAATCTAAGAATATTAGAACATTCTTTAATTGTGACCATGAAGGTCGCTGAGGTGGGTGGATGAAGGAGAAGCCCAAGAAATGTGAGGAGATCGAGATGACTACTCAGCAATTTAATGAATTAAGAAAAAAGATTAATGACCTGACAGCGAGCCAATTAAAGTCGCTTCAAGGCGATATTAATCACTCTCTGAATAAAAAAGAAAGCCCACTCCTGTCGAGTGAAGAACGTGAAATGCTTTCAAAACTGTTTGCTTAATCAAACAGATTAACAAAAGCACTTGCACGAATTTACAACACTTCCTATGCTAACAAAAGCATAACAAGTGAGAGAAGCAGCATGCCAATATCAGGAATTCAATCCGGATATCAAATGATTCAGCTATCGCAAAAGATGGCTGAAGACGCTGCCCATGACATCCAAAAAGACTTTGTGAAAGAAAACGACCTAGACTTCAATAAGGTCGAACTAGTCAAAGATTCCGAACTCTCATTTAACGCTCCTAACTTTACTCCCTCTTCAAATGCCGTCGAACCTTTGGTTAATTTGACTCAAGCCGCAAGCTACAACCGAATCGGCGCTTCTGTCGTTGATAAAAGTAATGAAGTGATTGGTAGCCTTCTCGATATACACGTTTAAGCATCCAAATTTCCAGTATTAGCTCCATCTGATGCACAAGTATTTGGGTTAATTTGTTTGTATCCACTTGCTTTCAAAAACATCACCTTTCAGATACAAAAAAGCGCGATAACTCATTGAGCTACCGCGCTTTGGCTTTATGTCCGTTTAACCGTTAGACAGAATGTTATTATTGAGTAGAGATTCAACGATCTCATTCGAGCTGAGCCCATTGAAGTCAATCGCGTCACCTAAGTGCTCAACTACAATGGTCTGATGCACATTCGTATCGGTGGTAATGTTCAACGATACCGCTTCTGTAGATGCGTCATAATCCGCTGAGATATGTCCTAACAGATCATCCATATCGATCATTGGGCTGTTCAGGTCAGAGATCACTTCACGTAAATCAATCATGTCTTCGTTCACCGTAAAGTCAGTGATGGTATCCACTGCCCCTTCATCAACCGAATCCACTGTCCACTTGAAGGTATCGCTGCCGTCACCACCAGTTAGGATATCTGAGCCTAGACCACCGATAAGCACATCATCACCATCGCCACCCACGATAAGGTCGTCACCTTCCCCACCGATTAAGTTAATGCCTGTGTCTCCACCAACTAGGTAGCTGTCGTCTGTTGCACTTGACTGATCAATATCGTCGTTATCACCGCTCACATCCAAGCTAATTTGGACAGGTGCAGACTGGGCTTCACCACCATTAGATTCTGTTGATATCGCGGTAACAGAAATATCGTAAGAACCGATATCAATACCACTGTTGGTGTCCGTCGCCACAATCTCTAGCGTATCAATTTCATCGCTTGGCACTGTCCAAGTGGTACCATCGAAGCTAATGCCTGATGGAGAAACTCCACTTGTCACCTCTGCACTAGCAGGTACACCCGTTAGTTCCAGTGAAAGTACCTCGTCAATGTCAGTCAACGCCGCCATGATACCCACAATTGCAAGGCCTTGACTGCTCGCGGTTTGGCTAGCAGCAATTTGACGAACGTAGTTAAACTGAGGGTCGATACCTAACGTTGGCGCATCAGCCACTGGGGTCACATTGATAGTGAAATCTTGATTCGCCTCCAATGCTGTACCCGATGCATTTTCAAAGTACACACCGTTGTCTTCGACTTTAACCGATAAGGTGATTGAAGCAGCATCCACGTCTCCTGCATCCACAAAAACGCCCTCAGAAGCATCTGTCGCGCCAAGAACGGAGTTAATGTTATCTGGTGTACCCATTAGGATAATTTCACCAAACATTCCCGCACCTACAGTGACACCACTACCTGCCGGTGGCTCAACACGAACGTCACCTTCTGTCACCGCTAGAGTTACCGTCATGATTTCATTCGCCTGTGCACCAGTAAAGTCGATGTCGCTTACACTAATACCAGTAATTTTCTGGCCATTGGCTTCGTTGATCGTATCCGTTACCGACGTTGCTGTGATTTCAGGTGCGTCATTGGTCGCCTCAACATTCAACACTGCTGTGCCAGCAATTGTGATTGGGTCTGGCGCACCGTTAGTGGTTCCGTCATCTGTGATTTCATAAGTGAAGTTAACGTCACCAAAGAAATCTGCAGCAGGTTCAAACGTCCATTCTGTCGCACTGACTTGCGTTAACGTCCCCGCCGAAGGGTCTGCCAAAGCAACATTACTAATGGTCAAGTTATCCGATTCAGGGTCGCTCGCATTACTCAGAAGTTCTGTCGCAGTAATCGTCACCGCGCCGCCATCTTCTTCCGTACTGCTTAGCGTTACCTCAGATGTTACCAGAGAATCGTTCACCTCGGTGACTTCAAAGGTTGCCGTTCCTGACACTGTCTGAGGATCAGAAGCACCGTTCGTCGTACCGTCATCGGTAATGGTGTAAGTCAGATTCACCGTGCCGTTGTATCCCGGAGCTGGTGTAAATGACCATGTACCTGAGACGTTATCGAAATCCAATGTACCGCTACTTGGGTCGACCAATTGAACGCTACTCACCGTCAACGTGTCGTTCTCAATATCAGAGGCATTCGCCAACAAATCAGCTTGGGTAATCTCCACCGCCGCACTGTCTTCCGCAATATCAGAAAGTGTCACTTCAGACGTTATTGGTGCATCGTTTACTTCCGTTACATTGAACGACGCGCTGCCATTAACCGATTTAGGATCTGATGCACCATCTGTCGTGCCATCATCTGTAATGGTGTACGTGATTTCAACTGGACCGTTGTAATCTGTTGCTGGGGTAAACTCCCACTCGCCAGTGCCACTGTTGAAAGTAATGCTACCCGAACTTGGATCGGTTAACTGAACATTGCTAACAGTGAGATTGTCGTTTTCTACGTCTGTCGCATTCGCAATAAGATCCGCTTCAGAGATAGAGAACACACCACTGTCTTCTTCAATATCCGGTAGCGTCACTGGCGTAGTTTCTGGGGTATCGTTCACCGCTGTCACTTCAATATTGAAGCTGCTGCTGTTGGTATTTAGGGTGTCATCTACCCCACCAATCACGATACCTTCATTGCCTTGGTCATCGATTGTCACGTCCACCTGAACGTCACCAAAGAAGTTCAGGTCCGGATTAAATTCAATCAAACCGTTTGCAATGGCATTGTTTAGATCGGCCACAGTGCCTTTCAACTCAACGGAGTCCGTACCAACACCGCTCACGGTTAGGTTGTAAGTAGTGATGAGCGTTGGGTTGAGCTCCAAGATACCGCTGTCTACATTAACATTGAGCACATACTCAGCGTTCGGATCATCTAACACCGCATCAACGTCTGTGATGCTGAAGCCATCAAGCAGTAATGGAGTATCCTCTTGCGTTTCAACATCCACTGTATTAACAAACTCTGGGCGGTCGTTAACAGCTTCTACTTCGACATTAACATCGAACTCTTTCGGTGTGCCTAGGCTTTGGCTTCCATCTAAGCCAGTATCTACAGCCTGCACTTTAAACTCTAATGTGCCATTCCAAGAATTGTCGTTGCGATCGCCAGAGTTAAAGACCACTTTATCCAGATCTTGAGCATCAATCTCTAGAACGAACACACCGCTACCTTGATCGACAAATGCAGTGCCATCGGTAAGTTCAATGTTTGCACCGTCTGGCACATTCGCGATTTCTACACGAAGTGTCTCTGGATCGTTCTCTTCATAAGTTGCACCATCACCAATCGACTCTTGGTTATCAACAACCAATGCATTGATGTTGATTTCAATGTCTTCGCCCTCGTTACCTGATACTAAGGTATCTGGGTTAACATCGACCTCATCACCAACTGGATCAATGGTGACTTTGAAGCCACCAGTGTGCTCTGTCGGCACTTTGAGCAGTTCTTCTTGAGTAAATACCGTAATACCAATATCAACTTCACCACTGAAGTTCTTTGGCGGTTGGATTTGAATCCCACTTAAATCGATCGACGTTTGGCTAGGATCACTCAGCTGAATACTCCATTCACCACCACCGTTGTTTTTCACTGTAAAGTCAGATGAGTTTGAAATCACAATAAAGTCGGTTGGCAACCCTGTCAGTTTCAAGGAAACAAATTCTTCCGAGCCATCATTGTCATTTAAGCTAACCGTAAGCCCAGAGCCAGACTGACTGAGTGATATCAATGTGTCTTCATCACCCGTAATTTCAACTGGTTGTGTCGGATCCGCACCACTGATCGTTATTTCATCAACAACAGGTGTAATTTCGAACGACACATTATCAGTGAAGGTGCGAACATCCGTATCATCACCAGAATTAATCAAGGTTGTATCATCAATGATCGCTGTATCAGTGATCTCCCCTTCGATATTAATTTGAACGGTATTTTTACCGCCACCGACTGGGTAATTCTCTTTCGGCTTGAACAACACTTCATCCAATGCACCCGCAGCAATTTCAGCAGCACTGAATTCGATACTTGTGCCTAATGGGTTGCCACTCGCGTCAACAAACTCACCTAATGTCGTATCATCAAGCGTGAGCTTAATGTTGGTGAGCGTCTCTCTGCCCGCTTGCAAGTTATTACGGTTGTCAGCAAAGTCGACATTCAAGTTGAGTTGAATCAAGCCATCTTCGTAGCCAATACCATCGTTGGTTGGGACATCATTGTTAAGGTCATTCACTGGTTGCTTGTCAGCATCTAGGCCGAGCGTACCAGTGATATCGACCGTAACATCTGGTGTCACATTGCTATCAAGAGGTTGCTCCCCCGAAGAACCTGGGACATCCGCAACTGGCAAGATCTGAACAGGTAGCGACTCTAGCGTAGTGTTTTCATCACCCGATTGAGTATCGGTGGTAACAAACAGAACTGGGAGCGTGAAGTCACCTGCCCAATCTTCGGCAACACGTAGGGTCAAACCATCAAGGCCAGTAATGTTGCCACTCGCATCAATCGAAGCTTGGAATACGTATTTGCCGTCAACGAAGTCAACATCAGTGCCACCAATAACTAGGCCTGGAGGTACACCAGGTGATGAAGGGTCAATAACAAGCGTTAGGACATCTTCTACGCCATCGGCATTAATGGTGGTGACTTTAGATGACAATTGCGTACCCAAATCAACAGTATTGTCTTCGTTGCCATCAATTTGAACCGTGTTATCAAGGTCAATTTCAGCTGCTACGCTGGTTTGAGGCGTGATATCTGTTGGGAACTCAAGTGTGATGTCAGTTTGACGTTGAACTGTTGCATCTTCTTCGACCGTATCTTCACCCAAGTCGTTCACTTGTGCGTAGATGGTTAAGCCAATTGAAGAAATACCGTTGTTATCGCCGTCGTCGGTGTCATCATTAGGTGTAAGATCCAAACCTGCTGGCGCAATAATCGAGAAGTTCTCTTCATCAGTGATCGTCCAGCGACCACCACCTTCATTCGATGCACCAACAATGACTAGCTGATTCAAGATTTCTGGGTCAGTAATACTGAATTGAACCACCAATTGAGTCACGACTTCATTAGAAGAATCATCAAACTCTTGATATTTGATGATGTTAGCACCAGCTTGGCCACCAGCACTGGTGTTAATCGTGAAGTCGATATGGCCTTGAGCGTCGGCACGAACCACATCTGTAGTTGTACCACCAGACTCTTCAACCAGAAGGCGAGTTTGATCAGCGACATCACCTGTTAAGTTCTCTGGTTCAACAACCGGATTCACTTGAACATTGACTGTACCGTTGATCACGGTAGATGCGATGCCCTCACCCGGATTGCCTGAGTCGACATACTCTGCATCAATTTCTTTCACCGTCACCTGTGTACTCAAGCTAAAGTCAGTACTTGAGTCCTGTTCAAGCTGAACTTGAATATAGCCATCTTGAGTGATTCTGGCAGAGAAGTCTTGCTCTGACTCGTTAGTTCCCGGAGTGAGCGTGATGCTGCCACCTGTCACGGTTTGCGCGACACCGTCAACATAAACAGTACTGCCATTTGGGAAGCCACTGATTGTTAGGCCAGCAAAGAATTCGTCTGCATCCGGGCTTTGCGTTGCTGTCGGCTCCCAATCAATATTAACGCGCGTGTCTTCATTGCCTTCAGAGCTAACGACATAGTTGTCTTGAGCATCAATCACAGGGGCAACTTTAACGCGGATTTCACCTGTTACCTCACGCGTATGACCATCGTTCTCAGTCACGATAGTGGTTGCTGTGATGGTAATATTTTCTGTCGACGACGCTTCAGGTCGAATAACGATGCCCGAGTTGACGTTTGCATTGGTAATGTTTGCTTCGTAAATCGGTTGGCCTGCTCCATCGTATCCAACAAACGTCAAGTCGATAGAGGCACCATCGTTATCAAACAGTTCTACACCATCAGGGATATTTGACAGAAGCACTGTGATCGACTCTGAACTATCAGCAGGGTTATCTTTCAGCTCTCCAGATACCACACTAAAGGCCAAGCCAACTTCTCCATTTTCGTCGATTTCCGCTTCGATACCACGAACGGTACCATCGTCAAAAATATTCCAAATGCCGGTTTTATCATTCAGCTCGATGTCTGGGATATCCGCTACACCTTTCACCGCGACAATCACCGATTGCGTACCCAAAGAACGAATATCTTGAGCGGTGCCCGTTGATAGAGAGGCGTTGTCTTTCACAATACCCTCTACGTCAAACGTGAAGTCTTCGTTACTGTGTAACGGAGGAAGCACTTCAACATTAGCAAGGCTTGATTCTGGAATTTCGTAGTAAAGAACATTACCGCCACTGTCTGTAACTGTATTGATTTGGCTTGGATTTGCGGTATCAAGCCAAACTAACGTCACACCATCAATGGAGAAATTGTCTATGCGTACAAACAGCTCTTCTGACCCATCTATATCCGCAGAAGGTGTCATCTTAATCACTTCGCTCAGTTGCAGTGGATCATGATCAGTCACTGGTTCTACGGTGTCTTGAGTGCGAGCATTGTCCTCGAAGATATTAATTCGGTGAACCGTGAAGCTACCTTCATCCGCAATAGGATTCACGTCTATAACAATTTCTTCTGTATCAGAACGCGCTGTTTCTTTACCGGTTAACGGATTCGTTCCTTCGGTTGTGATGGCAGTGACATCGAGCTTGATTTGACCCGAGAAGTGCTCTGAAGGATCGACTTCAACCTCATTGATACGGCTTGCGTCAACAAGGTATTTGCCACCCGCTTCTGGAATAGGTGTACCATCTGAGTAAACCAACGTCGCATTGTCTCCACCCTCGGTAAAGACAAGTTCGTATACGATGGACTCTGGGTTGCTGATATCTTGCGTGTTCGCCTCAATGTCTAACTCAACATTGTTGCCATCTTCATCAACGGTATAATCGAAGGTGCTGCTCGCGTTCCACGTTGCAATATCTGCAACCGCATCAACTTCAATATCCAAGCGACCATTAATCGTATGGTCTGGCGTACCATTGTTAAGAATTTCCACACGGATACGAGGATCGATACCAGATGCACCGGTTGATGAATGGCGATCTGGCACAAAGTACAAGTTATCTAGCGAGACAAGCTCACCGTTGAATGACTGCTCGACATTTGATGCATCAAGAACAACCGTATTACCGACAGGCGTTAATTCAATGTAGTTACCGCTACCGTCTCGATAATAGAATGTACCATTGTGCGTGTTCGCATCACGAATGGTGATATCGCCTAAACTTTCCGTACGGTCAATATCGTGCAAGTTAACGACAAGATCGACTTTCGCCGGTGTTACATCCAAGGTCGATAGGTTATCTTGCGTATTCGCCGAATCGACACCAGCAACAACACCGCCACGGCCTTGATCCTCAAAGGCTGTAACGGTAGACGTATCAATTTGCGCGTTACGGTCGGTGATTGAGATATCTACGTTGGCATCAGCGATATCACCGTCGCCATCGGTTGCTACGACATTAATGGTGAAATCAATAGAATCGGTTTCTGTATGGTCAAGATCGTCATTCGGGCGGAAAGACACGCGGCCGTCAGTTCGAACAATCAAGCGACCTATCTCGGTATCCACTCCGTCAAGAACCTTGTGAACGAACACAACTTGGTTGCTGCCGTTCAAATCAACAGAATCCGAGTCAACACCGTTTTGCTTGAAGTAAATGCCTGAATCATCAGCCGAGAATGACGTCACTTGCGCGCCGTCAGCACCTAGATCATCATCGCCCTCTACAGGGTCTCGGAATAAGCGAACCGTGCGGTTTCCTTGTCCCTCAACACGTGAAATAGACGCATCGTACAAGGTTGGAACATCATCAGTAATTGTCACTGGTAAGTTAATACCGGCCGTATCACCATCGACATCAGTCGCGAAGACAGGGAGATCGAGTATAAGTGTATCTTCGCCTTGGGTTGAGTGGTCTAGAGCACCCTCAAGCGTAAACTTGTAAGAGCCGTCAGCGTTCAAAACTAGGGTGAACACTGAGTTACCATCCGGTGTTTGACCTTGATAAGTAAAGTTGTTGTTGCTTACCGCGGTTTGAACTAACGTCACCGCGAGGCCACCTGAAGTTACTCCTGAGATCGGGTTAGAGGTAAGATCCAGCTGGTAAGAAACAACGGTATCTGCCCCTTCCACCGTATCGAAATTACCCGTTGCTTCTAGGCTGTCTTTGTTGGTTGCCTGAGAGCCATTAGCGAGGTCATCCTCGTCAACAGCCAAAGCATCTGCTGATGTAATTTCAGGAATGTCATCAACAATGGTGATTGGAAGGTTCAATGATGATGACGTATCACCATCAAAATCTGTAACTGTAATAGGGATATCAATGACAAGGTTGTTTTCACCTTGAACAGCGTCATGGTCGATTGGTCCCAACAGTTCAAATTGGTAACTGTCGTTATTCGCATCAAGAGACAACGTGAAGATCTTAGTTGATGTACCAGTAATCACTGCTTCGTAACTGGTTACACCACCAACCGAGCTCACCACATTCAACTCGATGCTGCTGCCGTTCGAAGTTAAGCCAGACACAACCACATTGAGGTCAGAAACTTGGTAGCTGACAATCTCATCCGCACCATCAACGACTTCAAATCCACCGGTTAATACCGTTGAATCGCTACTTGTCGTGTCTGAGCCACCAGCAAGATCATCTTCATCGACGGTTTGTTGGCTAGAGTCTGTCACTTTCACAATCGCTGGAACATCGTCCACCACGGTGATCGGCAAGGTGATGTTATTGGACACATCGCCGTCAAAATCGGTCGCGTTGACAGGGAAGTTGATGACTAACGAGTTTTCATCGTTACCCGCAGGATGATCAAGTGCACCCAACAGTTCAAATTCATAACTGTCTGCTGAACCATTTAGCGTGAGTTTAAAGACGGTGTCCGTCGTACCTTGTACATAAGCTCGGTACTCAATCACACCGTTTGAATTTGAAAACTCAACCAAATCAAGCGGTTGACCACCTGAGGTTAGTCCAGAAACAGGCGACGTTAAGCTATCCAACTGGAAGCTAACGATAGAGTCGGCACCATCCGTAACGTCAAAGTTGCCACCAATGATATTGGATTCTGGCGTGTCGTCCGAACCTTGGCTTGGAATATCATCCTCATCCACTGACAAGGTACTACCAGAGCTAATAGCATCAATGGTTGGCTTGTCATCGACGATCGTCACTGGCAAGGTCGCAGTGATGGTATCGTTGTCGCCATCTGTAATCTTCACAGGTAGATTCAACAAAATCTCATCAGAGTTAACCGCGTGATCTAACTGACCAGATAACTCAAAGTCGTATTTACCATCTTGATGAAGTGTCAACGTGAAGACCGTCACTCCGCCCGGAGTTTGCCCCACGTAAACAAGCGCGTCAGCTGTTGAAGCACTGACGTCTTGAGACAGCGTTACCTCTTCTCCACCCGATTTCAGATTCGGGATAGGATTTGAGCTCAGATCCAATTCGAACGCATCAATACCATCTGCGCTGGTAACTTCAAATTCACCTGATACCGTTAATGGCTCTTTCGTGCCATCAGAACCAAGAGGTAAGTCATCTTCGTCGACACGTAGACTTTCAATATTGGTAACAACTGGAACATCGTCCACAACGGTAATTGGCAATGTGAAAGCTGGTGAAGTATCACCATCATTATCTGTCGCCGTCACAGGGAGGTTAATAACAATCTCGTTTTGCTGATTACCATCTGTGTGATCAAGCGGCTTCTGTAAATCGAACTCGTAGGTGTTGTTCGTTGCATCCAACGTCAGTTCGAACACCACTTCAGCAGGATTGCCAGCGACACCTTGGTATACGTTCACGCCGTTTGCGCTAGAAGACAGAACTAAAGTGATAGATTCACCATCTGAAGTCAGTGACGCAACAGGCGTGGTCAGGTCACTCAGCTGAATAGAAGCAACTTGGTCAGCACCTTCGGTGATATCAAAAGTACCTGAAATAACCGTATCTTCTGCACTTGCAGCATCCGTACCTGCTGGAAGGTCATCTTCATCAACGGTTTGTTCGCTGCCTGCTAGTAATCCATCAATGGTCGGAACATCATCCACAATCGTAATTGGTAACGTGGTGTTGTTCGACACGTCTCCGTCAAAGTCAGTCGCGTTTATCGGTAAATTGATGACCAGTTCATTTTGGCCATCAGCATTTGGATGATCGAGAGGAGCAAGCAAATCGAACGTGTAGCTATCATCAGAAGCATCAAGGGTTACACGGAATACTGGTGTCGTCGTGCCATCAATACGCGCTTCGTAAACTGAAACGCCACCTGCGTTTGATACTTCAACCATAACCAGTGATTGACCGCCAGAGGTCAGGCCTTGTACTGGCGTCGTTAGGTCAGAAACGCTGTACTCCACAATGCCATCAGAGCCATCGGTCGCGATGAAGTTACCGGCAATGCTGTTCGACTGCGTACCATCAGATCCGATTGTTGGGATATCATCCTCATCAACCGTTTGCACACTTGTTGCTTCGATGCCACCAAGTGTCGGTTTGTCATCAACGATCTTGACAGGAATTGTCTCAGCAGAGGTATCGCCATCAAAGTCTGTGGCGATGATTGGGAAGTTGAGCGTTAACTCATCGCTATCAACAGCATGGTCGATTGGGCCTTCAAGCGTGAAGTTATAAGAGCCATCAGTGTTCACTGTTAACGTAAAGACTGCTTCAGTGCCCGCTGTCGCCTCGTAAGTAAAGCTGCCATCGCCGTTTGCGGTTTCAGTTAGCGTGACTGCCACACCTTGTGATGTGAGTCCAGCCACTGGTGTTGCGGAAGCATCAAGCTGATAGCTCACCACTCGGTCCGAGCCTTGTGTGGTAGTGAAGTTGCCATCGATTGAAATCGGGTCAGTCTGATCTGAACCAATCGTGCCTAAGTCATCTTCATCAACGGTAATCGCATCGACATCGGTAATAGTCGGCTTATCATCCACGATGGTGACTGGGATCGTTTCTGTGGTGGTATCACCATCAAAATCCGTCGCGATGATTGGGAAGTTCAGTGTCAACTCATCACTGTCTGTCGCATGGTCGATTGGACCTTGAAGCGTGAAGTTGTATGAGCCATCCGTATTAACGGTCAGTGTAAATACGGCTTCAGTTCCTGCTGTCGCTTCATAAGTGTAGCTACCGTCGCCGTTTGCAGTTTCCGTCAGCGTCACTGCCACACCTTGTGATGTTAGACCATTAACTGGCGTTGCAGCAGCATCTAATTGGTAGCTCACTACCCCATCAGAGCCTTGCGTTGTAGTAAAGTTGCCATCGATTGAAATTGGATCTGAGCCGTCAGAGCCAATCGTCGCTAAGTCATCTTCATCCACACGGATTGTGTCTACGTCAGTGATGGTTGGTTTATCGTCAACGATGGTGACAGGCAATGTTTCTGTTGAGGTATCGCCATCAAAATCTGTTGCGATAATCGGGAAGTCGATTTGTAGGCTGTCGCTATTCACCGCATGGTCTAGTGGGCCCTGCAGAGTAAAGGTGTAGCTGCCGTCTGGCTTCACCACCAATTCAAACACGGCATTGCCATCTGCTGTGGCAGTGTAAATAAAGCTGCCATCGCCGTTAGCAGCTTCAGCAAGCACGACAGGCTCACCTTGAGAGGTTAATCCTGCTACTGGATCTGCAGTTGCATCAAGCTGGTATTTAACAACGCTGTCTGAGCCTTCAGTTGTGGTGAAAGAACCCGACATAAACGCATCATCATTTTGGTCTGAACCTATTGAGGAGAGATCATCTTCGTCCACCGTGAGTGGAACAACGTTGTCAATGGTTGGAACGTCATCAGTAATCGTGACTGGAATGGTCGCGGTTGTAGTATCGCCATCAAAATCTGTTGCAATGATTGGGAAGTTCAGAACTAATTCATCGCTGTTTAACGCGTGATCGACTGGCCCTTCCAGACGGAAGTTGTATGTACCGTCTGCATTCACATTCATGGTGAAGACAGGATTGCCATCCGCGCTAGCCACGTAAGTAAAACTGCCATCGGCATTCGCAGTCTCTACCAAAGTAACAGGCTCACCTTGAGAGGTTAATCCCGAAACAGGATCAGAAGTTGAGTCAAGTTGGTAGCTCACCACACGGTCTGAGCCTTGAGTGGTCGTGAACGCGCCTTCAACATAAACAGCGTCAGTTTGGTCTGAGCCGATACCTG